>JAIOII010000636.1 GCA_019912685.1 Kofleriaceae bacterium | reverse complement strand
CCGTGGAGCACCGCGCCGAGGTCGCCCCGGAGCCGCGCCATCACCGGCTGCGTCTCGGGATCGCCGAAGCGGCAGTTGTACTCGAGCAGCCACGGCGCGCCGGTCGCGTCGATCATGAGGCCGGCGTAGAGCACGCCCCGGTAGTCGATGCCCTCGGCGGCGAGCCCGCGCACGGTCGGCTCGAGCACCTCGGCCTTCACGCGCGCGAGCGTGGCGTCGTCGATCCACGCCGGCGACACCGTGCCCATGCCGCCGGTGTTCGGCCCGCGGTCGCCGTCGAGGAGCGTCTTGTGATCCTCGGCCGGCGCCAGCACCTCGAGCCGCTCACCGTCGGTCAACGCGAGCACGCTCACCTCGCGCCCGCTGATGCGCTGCTCGATCACGAGCTTCGCGCCCGCGTCGCCGAAGCGCCCGTCGAGCATCGCGCGCGCGGCGGCCCTGGCCTCCGCGACGTCGTCGGCGACCACCACGCCCTTCCCCGCCGCGAGCCCGTCGGCCTTCACCACCACGCCGCTCCCCGCCGGCACCGCGATCGCCGCGAGCGCGTCGATCGCGCGGTCCGCGTCCTCGACCGTCGTGCACACCTGGAACGCCGCCGTGCGGATCCCGTGGCGCGCGAACAGCGCCTTCGAGAACGCCTTCGAGCCCTCGAGCCGCGCCCCGTCCGCGCCCGGCCCGAACGTCGGCACCCCCGTGGCCCGCAGCCTGTCGGCGAGCCCGGCGCACAGCGGCGCCTCGGGCCCGACGACGACGAGCTCGACGGCATGCTCGACCGCCACCTTCACCTGCCCGTCGAGGTCCATCACCTTCACCGGCACGCACGTCGCCACCGCCTCCATGCCCGGGTTCCCGGGCGCCGCCACGACCGTGTGTCCGCTCTGCGCCAGCCGCCAGGCCAGCGCGTGCTCGCGTCCTCCGCTTCCGACGACGAGGATCTTCACGCGCCGGGTGTACCGCGCCTCAGTCCGGGATGTCGACCACCGGCGGCACGAGGAAGTAGACGGTGCGCTCGTCGAGCTCGGTGATGCCGTCACCGATGACCGTGACCGTGGCGCGGAAGAGCTGCGGCACCTCGGTCGTCACGACGGTCGTGTTCATCCGGGGCACGAGCTTCCAGCACACCGGCGTACCGGCGCGAACGTCGACGTACTGATCGGGGAACAGATCGCCGTTCGTGTCCTGCGCCGTGAGCATGTTGGCGCACTGCGCGTTGCCGAGCTGGAGCGTCTCCAGGTGATCGACGAACTCGCGCACGGCGTCGACCGCGTCGCTCGGGTCGTCCTGCGGGATCGCGTTCAGATCGAGCGGGACGCCGCGCGCCAGCGTGCGCACGCCGTTCTCGATCGCCGTCGCCGCGTTGGTGCCCGAGCCGTCGAAGACGAGCGGCATGTTGCCGTTGGCGGCGTCGATCGCGCCGGTGTCCATCGCCATCGTGCGCAAATCGTTGGTCACGCTCACGCTCACGCCCGACCCGAGGATGCCCATCAGCTTGCCGCCGCGCGCGTTCATGATCGGCCGCACCACGTTCTGCCACGACGGGCACGTGTTGGGGTCGGTGCCTCCCGACAGCGGCGGCTCGTCGGTCGTCAGCAGGATCACCGGGATGACGCCCTCGCGGAAGCAGGGGTACCCGAACGTGTTGTAGCCCGCGGTGCGCGCGGGCGAGCCCGTGCACGTGCTGCGCGGCCCGACGCCGGAGAGGTTGCAGCCGGTCGCCGCGCCCGTGCCGTTGCCGGTGATCGCGGCGTACACGCCGAAGTTGAGCGGCTCGGCGCAGCAGCCCCCCGGCTCGTTGATCGCGACCGACTGGAAGCTCGGGTTGGGCTGCACGTCGACGTGGTTCACGAACGTGTCGACGCCGCTGCCCGAGTAGCCGACCGTGCCGGCGCCCGCCCACAGGTCGGGGATGCACTGCCCCGGCTGGCCGTTGCCGAGCGGCGGGCACGTCAGGTTGCGGACCACGGTCGAGAGGTTGTTCTTGACCGTCGTGATCTCGGTCGACATCGAGCCCGAGCGGTCGAGGATCACGTACATGTCGAGCGACTGCAGGTTGGTGCGGAAGTCGAGATCGTCCTCCATCGGTGACGGCGGCGCGTTGTAGGGCACGACGAAGACGAAGTCGCCGTTGGCCTGCGGGTTGTCGCCCGCGTCCAGGGGATCGGTGCCGGCCGCCTCCTCGACGAGGTCCGACGCGCCGTCGTCGTCGCTGTCGCCGTCGTACGGATCGGTCTCGCCGGCGTCGCGCACGCCGTTGCAGTTGTCGTCCTCGGCGCCGTCGGCGATGCCGTCGTTGTCGCTGTCGCGATCGATGAAGTCGGGCCGCGAATCGTCGTCGCTGTTGCGCGGCGGCATGACGCCGCCGGACTCCACCTGGTCGGAGCGGCAGTCGCCGTCGGAGTCGAGGTCGCGGAAGTTGCCGGCGCCGTCGCTGTCGAAGTCGAGGGAGCCCTCGTACTGATCGAGGACGGTGTCGCCGTCGCTGTCGGTGTCGCGGAAGTCGGGCGTACCGTCGCCGTCCGTGTCGACGGGGCTCGCCGGGTCGCTGCCCAGCTCGTTCCGGTCGTCGATGTTGTCGCCGTCGTCGTCGTTGTCGGCGAAGTCCGGGCGCGCGTCGCCGTCGCCGTCCTCGGTGCCGTCGACGCCGTCCGGACGACCGTTGTCGTCGGCGTCGGTGTCGCGGAAGTCGGGCGTGCCGTCGCCGTCGGAGTCGTACGGGTCGGTGTTCACGTCGGTGTCACCGGCCTCGAGCGCGTCGGGCACCCCGTCGCCGTCGGAGTCCGTGTCCTGCCAGTCCGGCGTGCCGTCGCCGTCGGAGTCGGTGTTGGAGGTCCGCCCCTCGTCGGCGTCGGCGATGCCGTCCATGTCCGCGTCGCCGGCGGGCGGATCGCCCCCGTCGTCGTCGGCGCCGGCGCCACAGGCGCCGAGGGCCGCGATCGACGCGGCGACCGCACAGGAGAGGAGGAACGAGGCGAGCTTGTTCATTGGCAGACCCCCGCGTTGCACGCGGTCCCCGAGGGACACGACAGGACACCGGTCGAGAAGAGCGGGCTCGTGCACGCCGTGCCGGGCGCGACCGTGCCGGTGACGTTGAGGACGAACGGCCCGCTGGCCGAGCTGTAGCCGTCGACCACGACCGCGTAGTTGCCGGCGGCGACGTTGGTCTGGGTGATGAGCGAGCGGAGCGAGCCGGCGCCGTCGTCGTTGCAGACGATGACCCCGGTGCACGCGATGTCCATGATCGACAGCACCGTGTCGAACGAGCTCCCCACGGTGTCGAGCCGCAAGCTCGCGACCGGCACCGGCAAGGCGAGCACGAGGGTGACGTCGGCGTTGTTCGAGCTCTGGCACGTCGGCGTGAAGTTGTTGGTCATGCCCGCCGTCGACCCCATCGTCACCGGGTGGGTGACGAGGCCGATGGGATCGGTCTCGGTCGGGCACTCGGCCTCGCTGGTCGAGCTCGCCGAGGCGCAGCCGAAGTCCATCGGATAGTCCGTGCGCTGGTCGTTGTCGTCGTCGACCCCGTTGCCGCACGCCGGGCAGCCGGCGCCGCCCGGACAGGCATCGGTCTCGTCGTTGTCGTCGATGCCGACGCAGCCCGGATCGGTCGGGTACCCGGGGAAGCCGTCGCCGTCGGCGTCGACGTTGTCGTTGCAGGCCGACGGCGTGCAGGTCTCCGCGCCGGCCGCGCCCTGGCACGCGTACCCGGCGCCGCAGACGAACAGGCCGGCGCCCGGCGTGCACGCGGCCGCCGGCGGCAGCTCGGCCGTGACGTGCAGGTCGTAGGTCGCGCTGACCGCGTTGCGGTCGTCGACGATGACGAAGTACTCGCCGGGGAGCACGTTGGTCAGGACGGCGACCGAGTCGCCGCTGCCGCCGGAGTTGTCATCGCACACGAGATCGGTGCCGTTGCAGTTCGTGCGCCGGATCCCGACCACCGTGTCGAGGGCCGAGCCGAGCGTGTCGACGACCAGACGGGCGACCGGACGGTCGATGACCAGGCGATAGATCTCGTCGCGACCGTTGGTTCCGCACGACAGCGCGACGTCGTTGAGGCGCGGGAACACGGTCGCGCCGTTCACCGTGCCGGTGAGGGTCAGGATCGGATCGGCGGAGGAGCAGGTCGCGGCCTCGACGGTGTCCGCCGCCGAGCTGCAGGTCGGATCGTCCGGGTAGTCGGTGAAGCTGTCGCTGTCGTTGTCGACGCCGTCGCTGCAGATCGGGCACGTCGGCCCCGACGGACAGTCATCGCTCTCGTCGGGATCGCTCGGTGACGCGCAGCCCGGATCGGTCGGGTAGCCCGGGAAGCCGTCGCCGTCGTCGTCGAGGGTGTCGTTGCACACCCCGGGGAGGCACGTCTCGGCGCCGGCCGCGCCGGCGCAGCGGTAGGCACCACCACACACGTAGACCGGATCGCCCGGGGTACACGACGCGCCCGACGGCAGCGTGCCGGTGACGTTCAGGTTGTAGGTCGAGCTCGTGCTGTTGCGATCGTCGACGACGATGTAGTACTCGCCGGGCGCCGGGCTGGCGAGCGTGGCGAGCGACGCGGTCCCGAGGCCCGGCCCGTTGTCGTTGCACACGAGATCGGCGGTGGCGCAGTCGCTGCGCCGGATGCCGACGACGGTGTCGAGCGCCGACCCCTGGGTGTCGACCCGGAGCTCGGTCACCGGGCGATCGAGGACGAAGCGGTAGATCTCGTCGCGGCCGTTCGAGCCGCACGACAGCGTGACGTCGCTGGTGCGCCCCGACGTGCTGGCGCCGGTGACGGGCCCGGTGAAGGTCAGCACCGGATCCATCGAGGTGCACTGGAGCTCGCCGTCGTCGCTCGCCGACGTGCAGCCGGGATCGACGGGGTAATCGGCCCAGCCGTCGCCATCGTCGTCGACATCGTTCGAGCAGGCCGGACATCCGGGGCCGCTCGGGCAGTCGTCCGACTCGTCGGGATCCGAGACGTCCGTGCAGCCCGGATCGGTCGGGTAGCCCGGGAAGCCGTCGCCGTCCTGGTCGATCGGATCGTTGCATGCCGCCGGCTCGCAGGTCTCGGCGCCCGGCGCGCCGATGCAGGCGTGGGCGTCGGGGCAGACGAAGATCGTCGACGACGGCTCGCAGCGACCGCCGACCCCGAGCGTGCCCCGCACGTTGAGGTTGTAGGCGGCGGGACCGGAGACGGCGCGATCCTCGACGATGATGAAGTACTCGCCGACCGAGACGTTGCTCATGGTGACGAGCGAATCGCCGTTCGCGCCGGTGTTGTCGTCACACGCCAGATCGGCGCCGTTGCACGTCCCGACGCGCACGCCGACCACGGTGTCGAGCGGCGAGCCGAGGGTATCGATGCGCAGCGACGTCAGCGGGTTCGGGACGATCAGGCGATAGATCTCGTCGCGCCCGTTGGTCCCGCACGACAGCTGGACGTCGTTGAGCCGCGTGCCGATCGTCGTGACGTTCGACAGGTTCTCGGTGAACGGGAGCACCGGATCGAAGGACGTGCACGGCGCGAGCTCGCTCGTCTGGGCGGCGAACGTGCAGCCGGGATCCATCGGGAAGTCGACGAACGTGTCGCCGTCGTCGTCGGCGTCGTTGGCGCACGCGGGGCAGCCCGGGCCCGGGGTCGGGAAGCAGGCGTCGCTCTCGTCGTCGTCGGAGGCGTCGACGCAACCCGGATCGGCCGGGAAGCCGGCGTGGCCGTCGCCGTCCTCGTCGATCGTGTCGTTGCACGCGACCGGCGTGCACGTCGCGCCGGGCACCGTGCCGGTGCAGCGGAAGCCGTCGGCGCAGCGGAACGCCGTGGACGCCGGATCGCAGGCCGCGCCGCTCGCCCAGACGCCCCGCACGTTGAGGTTGTACGTGCCGTTCGTGTTCTTGTCGTCGACGATGACGTAGTAGTCGCCGACCTGCACGTCGACCAGGAAGAGCGACGAGTCGCCGCTGCCGGCGGCGTCGTCGTCGCACTGCAGATCGAAGCCGTTGCAGCTGGCGCGGCGCAGCGCGATCGCGGTGTCGATCGTCGAGCCGATGGTGTCGATGCGGATCTCCGCCAGCGCGGCGTTGACGCGCAAGAGCCACACCTCGTCGCGGCCGTTCGTGCCGCACGTGAGCTGGACGTCGTTGGCCAGCCCGCCGGTGGTCTGCCCGGTGACGTTGCCGGTGAAGAGCTGCACCGGATCCGCGGTCGTGCAGTCGAACTCGCTCTCGGCGCTCGCCGACGCGCAGTTGGGGTCGGCCGGGTAGTCGATGTGGCCGTCACCGTCGTCGTCGAGGCCGTTGGCGCAGGCCGGGCAGCCCGCGCCCGGACACGCGTCGCTCTCGTCGCCGTCGATCGCCGAGGTGCACCCCGGATCGTCGGGGAAATCGATCTTGGTGTCGCCGTCGTCGTCGCGGTCGTCGCCGCAGACCGGCAGCTCGCAGCTCGTCCCGGTGCCGCCGGCGGGCACGCGGCAGAGGTGGTCGGGCGCGCAGTCGGTCTCGAGCGTGCACGCCTCGCCGAGCGCGGGGTGCCGGGTGACCCGGAGGACGTAGCCACCCGAGCTGGCCGGGCCGCGCGCGTCGACGATCAGGAAGTAGGTGCCGGGATCGACCGTCACGGTCAAGGTCGAGCGCGTGTTGGTGGCGCCGAGGTCGTTGTTGCAGGCGAGCTCCGAGGTCGTGCTCGTGCACGAGCGCCGCAGGTAGAGGACGGTGTCGGCGGTCGTCGCCGGGTCGTCCGTCGTCGCGACGAGGGTCTCGCGCTCGGTCACGGTCACGACGTAGGCCGCCTCCGTGCCGGTGCCGACCGCGCCCGTGCACCGCACTGGCATGAGGTTCGAGATGCCGGTCCCGAGCGTGCCGCTGACCATGCCCGAAGGCGGCAGCGCAAGAACCGACGTGCCGTTGCCGCACACGCCCGCGGAGATGTCGAGCTCGCTGTCGTCGGCTGCCGACGTGCAATCGGGATCGTTGCCCGCGTGGTCGGTCATGCCGTCGAAGTCGTTGTCGCGGCCGTCGCCACACTCGGGACAGTTGGGGCCGTCCGGACAGTCGTCGGTCTCGCTATCCTGGTTGGGCACGAGGCAGCCGGGATCGAACGGGTAGTCGATCTTGCCGTCGCCGTCGTTGTCGCGCGAGTCGGCGCAGTCGGGGAGCCCGGAGCCGGACTCGTCCGGGTCGGATTCGCTCTCGCACCCGGGATCCGCCGGGAAGTCGACGAGCGTGTCGCCGTCGTCGTCGCGGCCGTTGTTGCACGCCGGCTGGCCTTGCGCGTCCGACTCGTCGTCGCCGCTTCCCCCGCCGCCGCACGCAGCGCCGGACGCGGTGATCGCCGCGGTCACGACGACCCACAGAAGAAGACGGACGGTGCCGACAGCGTGATGCGAGTCCATGCGAATGGCGCAGACTTGCGAGTTTCCTCCGTCGAGTCAATGCCTCCGCCGGACGCGTGGCCGATCACCGACCACGAAATCAGTGACGGAAGTGACGCATCCCCGTGAACACCATCGCGAGGCCGTGCTCGTCCGCGGCGGCGATCACCTCCTCGTCGCGAACCGATCCGCCGGGTTGCGCCACGGCGGTGGCCCCGGCGCGCGCGAGGACATCCACGCCGTCGCGGAACGGGAAGAACGCATCCGAGGCAACCGAGCTGCCGGCGAGCGCGGCGCCCGCCTTCAGCTCACAGATTTTTACCGAGTCGACGCGGCTCATCTGGCCGGCGCCGATCGCGAGCGTCACCCCGCCCTTCGCGAAGACGATGGCGTTCGACTTCACGTGCTTCGCGACCGTCCACGCGAACGCCAGGTCGTCGCGCTCGCCGTCGCTCGGCGCGCGCTTGGTGGCCACCTTGGCCGCGCGCACGTCGACGAGCCCGGTGTCCGCGGTCTGGACGAGCACGCCGCCGGCGACCGAACGCAGCGTCGCCACCGCGTCGCCGGTGCGCGGCGTCCAGTCGCCGATCGCGCGCACGAGCCGCAGGTTCTTCTTGGCGGCGAGCGTGGCGCGCGCCTCGTCGGTGTAGTCGGGCGCGACGACGCACTCGAGGAACGTCTCGGCGAGGAGCGCGGCGAGCGGGCCGTCGACCTCGCGGTTGCAGGCGACGATGCCGCCGAACGCCGACACCGGATCGGCCGCGCGCGCCCGCTCGTACGCCTGGGCCGGCGTGGCGCCGAGCGCGACGCCGCACGGGTTGTTGTGCTTGACGACGACCGCGGCGCAGTCGCGGAGCTCGAGCGCGAGCCCGAGCGCGGCGTCGAGATCGAGGATGTTGTTGTACGAGAGTTGCTTGCCGCCGAGCACCTCGGCCGAGGCGATCGTCGGGCGCGATGGCGGCCAGCCGGGCAGCGCGCTGCGCGCGTCGGCGTAGAACGCCGCCTGCTGGTGCGGGTTCTCGCCGTAGCGGAGGTCGTAGAGCTTCTGCCACTGCGCGCCGACGGTGTCGGGGAAGGCGCGTCGCGCCGGCGACGCGTCGGGGGCCGCGACCGCCGCGTCGTCGATCGCCGTGAGGTACGCGGCGATCGCCGCGTCGTACGCCGAGGTGTGCGCGTACACCTTGCGCGCGAGCTGGAGCCGCCGCGGCGCCGAGAGCGCCCCGCCGCCCGCCTTCAGCTCGGCGATCACCGCGGCGTAGTCGTCGGGGTCGACGACGACCGCGACGCGCTCGTGGTTCTTGGCCGCCGAGCGCAGCATCGCCGGACCGCCGATGTCGATGTTCTCGATCGCGTCGGCGAACGCGACGCCGTCCTTCGCGATCGTCGCCTCGAACGGGTAGAGGTTCACGACGACGAGGTCGATCGGCTCGATCCCGTTGGCCGCCATCTCGGCCTCGTGCGCGGGGATCGGCCGGCCGAGCAGGCCGCCGTGCACGCGCGGGTGGAGCGTCTTGACCCGGCCGTCGAGGATCTCGGGCGCGCCGGTGAAGTCCGAGACCTGCGTGACGGGCAGGCCGGCCTGGGTCAGCGCGGCGGCGGTGCCGCCGGTGGAGAGGAGGACGACGTCGAGCTCGCGCAGGGCACGAGCCAGCTCGACGACGCCGCGCTTGTCGGAAACCGAGAGGAGGGCACGGCGAACGCGCATGAGCGCGCTGTTACATCACTGGCCGGGTCGCCGCAACAGCGCAGCGCCAACCTCGTCGGGTGACGGCGACGCCATCTTGAGCTTGAGCAGCCCGCGCACCTCGACCTGGCGGATCCGCTCCCGGGTCAGGTTCATGATCTCGCCGACCTCCTCGAGGGTGATGCCGCCGCGCTCGGCGACGTCGAGCGAGCAGGTGTCCTTCATGTCCCACGGCTCGAGATCGGGGAAGTTGATCTTGATCGAGCCGGTCTCGGGGTTGACGTCGAGGTACAGGTGGAACTTGCACGCGACCCACGGGCAGGGGCGCGCTTCCTCGCGGCACTCGGCGCGGGTCTTGGGCCGCGGCACGTCGACCGGCGGGAACATGAGCGCGCCGAGGCGCAGCTCCTCGCGCGTCAGCCGCTTCATCGCGATCGTGCGCGAGCGCGGCCGCGTGCGGCGGCGCCGGCGGCGAACCTTGCGGCTCACCTCCGGGAGGTCGCCGCTCCCGTCGTCGAGGTCGCTGTGCTCGCCGTCGAGCGCATCGCCCTCGTCGCCCTCGTCGACGTCGTCGTCGCCCTCGTCGGCGACGCCGGCGGCGAAGATCTCGTCCTCGTCCTCGTCGTGCTTGGCGCTCATGGTGTCTCTCCTGGTTCGGTGCCCTTGGTGACGGTGAATCGCTAGAGGAGGTCCTCGGCGGCGCCGGCGGCGCCGCTCTTGCGCAAGAGGGCCGAGCGCGGCGCGGCGACCTTCCGGGCGAGCGCGCCGAGGCGCTCGACCAGCTCGCCGGCGGTGCGGCGCACGTCGCCGAGCTCCTTGGCCACGGCACGGCGCGCCTGCGGATCGAGCCGCTCCGACGCGACGCCCTCGTCGAGGCGCGCGAGGAGCTCGGTCACCGCCTCGTCGACGTTCTCGACCAGGTCGGTGAAGAGCAGGAACTGCTCCTGGATCTCCTCGATCGTGTAGCCCTCGCCCATCAGCCGCTTGACCTCGTTGATGCGGCGGACGGTCTTGGCCGGGTAGACGCCGAGCGAGCCCTTGTTCTTGCCCTTGCGGCCGACGCGGCGGCTGCGCGGCAGCAGGCCCTGCTGGACGTACTTGCGGAAGCTCGCCTCCGAGAAGCGGACCCCGCGCGAGACGAAGACGTCGACGATCTGGACCGCGGTGATGCCCTCGCCGTGCTGCTCCTCGATCTGGCGGAGCTCGTCGGGCGTGAGGTGGCCGGCGGGCCCCTTGCGCGCCGCCGCCGGCGCGTCGCCCTCACCGCCGCGGCGGCGGTGGGCCACGATGCCCGCGGCCAGCGAGCGCGTCCGCACATCGGTACCCACCGACGCGACGAGCTCGTCGTCGACGAGCGCGTAGCTCGGCGCGGCGTACGGAGCGTACGGTGACGCGAGCTCGATGTCGCTCGCATCGAGCGACGGCGTGACAGGCCGGGTCATGGCGGGATCCCCCCAAACGGAACGAAGCGAGTGCGCTCGTCCCCGGTAAGTAGTGTCACTGTATTCGTGTGAATGGAGTCGGTCAACGATACGCGAGGCGGAAGAGTCAACTATTTCGCTGCAACTCTGTTCAGGTAGTCGCGCGCGTTTCGCTCGAGCGCGGTAACCTCGTCGCGCCCGTGACGTCAGAGCGAATCCTCGTCGGAGTCGTCGTCGCCGCGCTCGCGCTGGTGTGCGTGACCGCGCGCCCGCTGTCGGCAGAGATCGAGGGCGACAGCTACATCTCCGAGACCTACGGCCTGCGCGCCACCCTGCCCCGCGGCTGGCGTATCACCGAGTCGAGCGGCTACCCGCGCACGCTGCTCTGGCTCTCCCGCTCGAAGCCGCGCGTGCGCATCGCCGTCACCGTCGATCCCATCGCGCCCGACTGCCGCGCCGGCGCCACCTTCTGCAACCGCGACCCGGGGGCGGCCGCCTCGACGCTACGCGGTCACCTGATGAGCGCCGGCTTCCAGATGGGCGCGAGCCGCCAGGACTCGCGCACGCCGACCCTCGAGTACACGATCGGCCGCGCGCACCTGCGCCACGCGATCATCGTGGTCGGCGATCACGTCGTGAGCGTCATCCTCGCGGCCGACTCCCCCGCCGACGCCGCCGCGATGACCCGCACCTTCGACCGCCTGGTGCAGTCGGTCCGCCCTCTCGCCCCGTCGCCGTAGCGCTACCACTTCGGGCGGAAGTGGAGCATCGAGCCGATGCGCGGGCGCTCCGCCATCTCGCCGGCGATGTCCTCCTCGGCGGCGATCGTGCGGCCCTTCTTGGGCGGCTTGCGCCAGGCGTAGTCGGTGCAGCTCGCGTCCGAAGGCGAGCAGTAGATGCGGACGTGCAGGTGATCGTCGTGCGGCGCCGAGTCGCTCGGCTGCGCGAGCGCCTGGCCGGCGAGATCGACGATGGCGTCGGGCGCGCCGCTCGCGCGCGCGTGATCGAGCACGAGGTCGCGCAGCGGCGCGTAGAGGAAGATGTTGGCGACGCCGGGCCCCGGCGCCTCGACGAGCGCGCGCACGACGGTCCACGTCCGCGCGGCGTCGAACCACAGCGGCTCGCCACCACCGACGGTCTTGCCGTCCGCGCCGAAGCGCCGCATCTCGGTGAGCTCGACCGGCTTGCCGGCGGCGTTCCTCGCGAACAGGACGAGGTCGACGTCGCGGCCGGTCTGGTGCGAGCGATGGTGCTTCGACTTGCCGCCGCCGGCGATCGACAGGTCGCCGACCGCGAGGCGGCTGCCGGGATGCGCGGCGGACACCGCGCGGCCGACGAACGCGATCGTGTCGATCAGCTCGTCCGAGCCCCACTGCGTTCCGCGCGCCGCCCAGCGCGGCGGCACGAAGAAGCCGTCGCCGGCGAGTGGCAGGCGCGCGCCGTCGACCAGCACGCCCTCGTTGGGCGGCCCCCACGACACCGTGGTCCCGTCGCCGACCACGCCGAGCTCGGCGCAGCCCGCGAGCAGGGCGATGAGGGTGCCGGCGAGCGCAGCGCGACGGTCCACAACTGAATTGTTCACGACTGGCCACCGCATGCGCAAGAAGCGTGTTCGGGTGACGAGGATCCGACAGTGGCCGGGGCACCACGCTCGCGGATCCGCTGACATCCGGGCCTGGCACCCGCCTTGTAGAGGGCACCCGGCATGGCCGACCTCCGCCTCCGCGCCGTCCCCGTCGCCTGCGCGCTCACCGCCGGCGCCCTCTCGGGCTGCCTCCTCTACCACGACCGAGACGACCCCGACGTCGTCCTCGACGCCGCCGCCGCGCCCGACGCGCCGATCGACGCTCGCCCCCTCGACGCGCCGACCGACGCGCCCGTCGACGCCGGCATCGACTCGCCCCGCGCCGCGCCCACCTTCGAGATCCTCGCCCCGCAGGACGGCGCGCTCGTCACCCATCACGACCTCGTGCGCATCGACGGCCGCGTCACCGGCAACCCGATCGCCGGCTTCGACCTCACGGTCGACGGCGCGGCCGCGCCCGGCCTGCTGCAGGTGAGCGGCCTGCCGGTCGGCGGCGACTGCTTTGCCGGCTGCGACGTCACGTTCCACTGGGATGCCGACGCGATGCGCGAGGGCACGCACACCGCGCAGATCGACGCGCGCGACGACATGGGCGGCCTCGCGTCAGACAGCGTCGCGCTCCGCTTCGAGGACGCGCCGCAGATCTCGTTCCTGCGCCCGGCCGGCGAGGCCCGCGGTGCGACCGTCACCACGATCCAGGTCGGCGTCGCCGACCGTGGCCCCGGCTCGATCAGCGCGACCCTCTCGATCGACGGCGTCGCGGTGCAGACCGCGACCTACCTCGACTGCATCGCCGGCTGCACCCTCACCCGCGCCTGGGACACGTCGGCGCTCGCCGCCGGGGTCCATACGCTGTCGGTCACGGCCAGCGACTCGGTCGGCCACACCACGACCACGTCACAGGAGGTGATCGTCGCCGACATCCCGTACATCACGCAGCTGAACGTGATCGAGAGCGATGGCTTCGGCACGCTCGAGGTCGAGGTCCACCTCTACGACGCCGCGACCGACGCCTGGCTCGGCTGCTCGGGCGACGAGTTCGGCCTCGCCAACGTGGCCATGGGCAACACGCTCTACAACGTGCAGGCGTGGTTCGTCGACGCCAGCAGTCGCCCGCTCGGCGTCGACCAGCTCGCCGGCCGCCAGCTCCGGATCCGCGTCACCGAGGACGACTTCGCCGAGTGCCCTGCCCGTCCCGGCTCCGACGACGACGAGATCGCCGACTGGGAGCCCATCGCCGCCTCCGCCCTGCCCGGCCTCTCGACCGCGCACGGCGACGTCCTCCAGCTGACCACGCGCACGGGGAGGATCCTCACCCGCTGAAACGAGAACGGCCCCGGGCTCACGCCCGAGGCCGTCCTTCGACTCGCTTCGCTCGCTCGGGATGAACGGGCGGGCGGGTCCAGCTACGGCTTGTCCTCGAACTCGGCGTCGATGACGTCGTCCTTGGGCGGGGCGCCCTCGCCGGGCGAGGTCTCGGTCGGCTCGCCCTCGGCCCCGCCGGCCTGCTTGTACATCGACTCGGCGAGCTTGTGGGCGACGGTCTGGAGCGACTCGAACGCCGCGCGCAGCTCGTCGGGCGAGGACGCGTCGCGGTTCGACTCGAGCACCTGCTCGGCGCGCTTGAACTCCTCCTCGGCCATCAGCTTGTCGGCGTCGGAGAGCTTGGCCCCGTTCTCCTGCACCAGCTTCTTGGTGCCGTAGAGCAGGTTGTCGAGCTGGTTGCGCGCCTCGATCGCGTCCTTGCGCTGCTTGTCCTCTTCCTCGTGCGCCGCGGCCTCCTCGACCGCCCGCTTGATCTCGGCCTCGGACAGGCCGCCCGACGCCGTGATCGTGATGTTGCGCTCGACGCCCGTGGCCTTGTCCTTGGCCGTGACGTTCAGGATGCCGTTCGCGTCGATGTCGAAGGTCACCTCGATCTGGGGCATGCCGCGCGGCGCCGGCGGGATGCCGGTCAGCTGGAAGCGGCCCAGCGTCTTGTTGTCCTTCGCCATCGGGCGCTCGCCCTGCGTGACGTGGACCTCGACCGTGGTCTGGTTGTCGGCCGCCGTCGAGAACGTCTCGCCCTTGCGGGTCGGGATGGTGGTGTTGCGCGGGATCTGGACCGTGGCGACGCCGCCGAGGGTCTCGATCGCGAGCGACAGCGGGGTGACGTCGAGGAGCAGGATGTCCTTCACGTCGCCGGCGAGCACGCCGCCCTGGACCGCGGCGCCGAGCGCCACGACCTCGTCGGGGTTCACCGACCGGTTCGGCTCCTTGCCGAAGAACTCCTTCACCTTCGCCTGCACCATCGGGATGCGGGTCGAGCCACCGACGAGGACGACCTCGTGGATGTCTCCCACCTTCTTGCCGGCGTCGGAGAGCGCCTTCTTGAGCGGCTCGACGGTGCGGTTGACGATGTCCTCGATCATCCGCTCGAACTGCGTGCGCGAGATGCGCTTGAGCAGGTGCTTGGGACCGGTCGCGTCGGCCGTGAGGTACGGCAGGTTGACCTCGGTCTCCTGCACGCTCGACAGCTCGATCTTGGCCTTCTCCGCCGCCTCCTTGAGGCGCTGGAGGACCATCTTGTCCTTCGAGACGTCGATGCCCGAGTCCTTCTTGAACTCGGCGATGAGCCAGTCCATCACGCGGTTGTCGATGTCATCGCCACCGAGGTGGGTGTCACCGTTGGTCGAGATGACCTCGACGACCTTGTCGCCGACCTCGAGGATCGAGATGTCGAAGGTGCCGCCACCGAGGTCGAACACCGCGATGACGTGCTCCTTGGTCTTGTCGAGGCCGTACGCGAGCGCGGCCGCCGTCGGCTCGTTGATGATGCGCTTGACGTCGAGGCCCGCGATGCGGCCGGCGTCCTTGGTCGCCTGGCGCTGCGAGTCGTTGAAGTACGCCGGGACGGTGATGACCGCCTCGGTCACGGTCTCGCCCAGGTACTCCTCGGCGGCGCGCTTCAGCTTCATGAGCACGCGCGCCGAGATCTCGGGCGGCGAGTACTTCTTGCCGCGCAGCTCGATGGCGCAGTCGCCGTTCGAGGCAGCGGCCACCTTGTAGGGGACGCGCTTGATCTCGTCCTGCGTCGCCGGGTCGCTGAACTTGCGGCCGATGAGGCGCTTGGCCGAGAACACGGTGTTCTCGGGGTTGGTGATGGCCTGACGCCGGGCGATCTGCCCGACCAGGACCTCGCCGCGGTCGTCGATCGCGACCACCGAGGGGGTCAACCGCGCGCCCTCCTCGTTGGTGAGGACCTTGGGCTCCTTGCCGTCCATGATCGCGACGACCGAGTTGGTCGTGCCCAGGTCGATGCCGATGATCTTGCCCATTGCCGATGACTCCAGGTGTCGTTGCCCGTTTGTGTGCTGGGCAACCTAGTCATGGGTCAACGTGGCGTCAACCCACCCGTCCTACCCATCCGGCATCAATCGCGCGCGAGCCTCACGCGTTGGCTTCGGCTGCGGCCTGGGCCGCCAGATCCTTGATGCCCTGGGGCGGATCCGTCAGGGCGAGCGCCAGGACCTCGTCCATGCGCTTCACCGAGTGGATCTCGATCTCCTTCTTCACCTCGTCCGGGACGTCGATCAGGTCCTTGACGTTGCGCTCCGGGATGATCACCCGCTTGATGCCGGCTCGGTGCGCCGCGAGGAGCTTTTCCTTCAGGCCGCCGATCTGGAGCACGTTGCCGCGCAGCGTGATCTCGCCGGTCATCGCCACGTCGGGCCGCACCGGGTGCCCCGTGAGGAGCGACACGAGCGCCGTGTACATGGTGACCCCCGCCGACGGGCCGTCCTTGGGCACCGAGCCCGCCGGGACGTGGACGTGCAGGTCGACGTTCTCGAGGAAGTTGCCCGGGTCGAGACCGAGCGCTGCCGCACGGCTGCGCACGAACGAGAGCGCCGCGGTGACCGACTCCTTCATCACGTCGCCGAGCTGGCCGGTGAGGGTCAGCTTGCCCTTGCCGGGCATCTTGGTCGCCTCGATGAAGAGGATGTCGCCGCCGACGGCGGTCCACGCCAGCCCGGTCGCGACGCCCGGCTCGCTCGTGCGATCCGCGACCTCGCTCACGTACTTCGTCGGCCCGAGGTACTCGCGCACCTCGTCGACGCCGATGACCTCGTGCTCCTTGGCGTTGCCCTCGGCCACCTTCACGGCGACCGCGCGGCACGTCGAGCCGATCTCGCGCTCGAGGTTGCGGACGCCCGCCTCGCGCGTGTAGCTGTCGATCACCTCGAACACCGCGTCGTCGGTGATCTCGCACTTGTCGTGGCCGAGGCCGTGCTCCTCGAGCTGCTTGGGCACGAGGAACGCGCGCGCGATCATCTTCTTCTCCTGGCGCGTGTAGCCGGGGAGCTCGATGATCTCGAGACGGTCGCGCAAGGCCCACGGGATGGGGTCGAGCTGGTTCGCCGTCGCGATGAACATCACCTTCGACAGATCGAAGGTGACCTCGAGGTAGTGGTCGGAGAACGTCGAGTTCTGCTCGGGGTCGAGCACCTCGAGCAAGGCGCTCGCCGGATCGCCGCGGAAGTCGTGGCCGAGCTTGTCGATCTCGTCGAGCACGAAGACCGGGTTGTTGGTGCCCGCCTTCTTGATGCCCTGGACGATGCGACCCGGCAGCGAGCCGACGTACGTGCGGCGGTGACCGCGGATCTCGGCCTCGTCGCGCACGCCGCCGAGCGAGATGCGCACGAACTTGCGGCCGATCGCGCGCGCGACCGAGCGACCGAGCGACGTCTTGCCGACGCCGGGAGGACCGACGAGGCAGAGGATCGGCCCCTTCTTGTCGTCCTTCAGCTTGCGCACGGCCATGTACTCGACGATGCGCTTCTTGACCTTGTCGAGGTCGTAGTGGTCCTCGTCGAGGCAGCGGCGGACCTCCGCCAGCTCGATGTGGTCCTCGGTCGAGATGCTCCACGGCAGCTCGACGAGCCACTCGAGGTACGTGCGCGTGACGGTGTACTCCGCCGACGACGGCTGCATGCCCTTGAGCCGCTCGAACTGCTTCTTGGCCGTCTTCTCGGCCTCCTCGGGCATCTTGGCCTTGGCGATCTTCTCGCCGAACTCGTCGAGATCGCCGCCGCCGTCGTCGAGCTCGCCGAGCTCCTCCTTGATCGCCTTCAGCTGCTGGCGCAGGACGTACTCGCGCTGGTTGCGCCCCATCTCCTCCTGCACCTGCGTGTTGATCCGCTCGCGGACCTTGAGCACCTCGAGCTGGCGCGAGAGGAACTGCAGCACCTTGCGGGTGCGGGTCTTGATGTCGAACGTCTCGAGGATGTCCTGCTTCTCCGCGACCTCGAGCTCGAGGTTCGACGTGATGAGATCCGCGAGGTGACCGGGCTCGGTGACCGAGTCGACGAGGGCGCCCGCCTCCTTGGGCACGGCGTCCATGAGCTTGACGACGCGCTTGGCGATGTCCTTCAGGTTCATCACGAGCGCGTCGAGCTCGACGTCCGACGTCGTCGGATCGGGCACCGCGCGCACCTTCGCCGAGAGGAACGGCTCGTTGCCGTCGAAGCCGGTGACGTCGAAGCGGCTGACCCCCTGGAGGATGACGCTGAAGTTGTCCTTCGCGAGCTTGATCACCTTGAGGATGCGCGCCGCGCAGCCGACGGTGTAGAGGTCGCTCGACGACGGATCCTCGGTGCGCGCGTCGCGCTGGGTGAGGATGCCGATGACCGGCCGCTCCTTCGCGATCGCGTCCTCGACCAGCCGCACCGACTTTCGTCGGCCGACGTCGATCGGGATGATCGATCCCGGGAACAGGACCGAGTTGCGCAGCGGCAGCACCGGCAACACGTCAGGAATCTCCACGGGCTGGTCTCCACCAGCCTTGGCCTTCGACATGGGCGAAAGCTACTCAGCGCGCGACCGGATCGTCAAGGCGACCTGCCTCTAATGACAGGTACTTGCGCCGTCAGTTCGCCGCGAACACGAAGGGGCCGTCGCCGAACGCCTTGATCTTGCCGGTCGGGTCGGTGAGCGGCGCGCCCACGGGGCCGTGGTGCAGCTCCCATCCGGCCTCGGTCGAGCGCGCCCAGAGCCGCTCCGGTCCGACGACGAGCTTGCCCTCCACGAGGCCGTACGAGGCGGCACAGCCGCGCTGGTACTCGACGTCGAGGTCCCACTTCGCCGACATGCGCGAGCCGGAGACGTAGCGGAGCGCGAGCCAGTCGGTCGCCGAGAGCGCGACCGAGCCGTCGAGCGCGGCGCCGAACCACGTGTCCGGAGCGTCGGTGCCCGACGCGCACGTCAGCTCCTTGCCCTTCTTCCCGAGCGTGACCGCGTCGGTGAGCTTCCCGGTCCGCGCGCGGCCGACGAAGGGCAGCGCCGGCGGCCTGGCGAGCTTCTTCCCGGTGTGCGGATCGACGAACACGTGCTTCGTGCAGTGCCACTCCTCGCACTCCTCGGCGTCGGGGCCGCAGTGGTCGCCCCAGGCCTTGCAGCCGACGAGCAACGCCTTCGCGCCGTCGCTGACGAGCCCGTACTGGTAGCCCTCGGGCTCGGTGTCGCCCACCTTGGTCGGCGTCCACGTCACCCTGGTCAGCGCGTCGCGCGCGGCGGTGCGCGCCGATGGCAGCGCGGCCCAGCTCCACGTCTCCGTCCTGTTGACGAGGTAGAGCGAACCATCCTGCGTCGGCCACGCGAGGTCGGCGATGCCGGCGCCGTCGGACTCCGTCGCGCCGTCGGGGAGGTCGAGCTCGTTCACGACCTTCACCTCGCAGGCGTCCGAGATCTCGAGGAGCAGCACGCAGCGCAGGCCGTCGCTGCACGCGCCGAGCGTCGCGGCGTGCGCGGGCGGACAGCTCCGGGCCGGCACCGCGACGGCCTGCGC
>JAIOII010000635.1 GCA_019912685.1 Kofleriaceae bacterium | reverse complement strand
ACCAGGACCTCGGCGCCGGCGGGCAGCTCGAGCCGCGCCGCCCACCGCTCGAGGCGCGCGACCAGCTCGCGCGCGCGGTCGGCGTGATCGATCGCGGCGCACACGACGAGCCGTCCGGGATAGCCGTTGGCCAGGATGCTCTCGATCGCGCGGCGGAGGCCGGTGAGCTCGGCCTCGCGCGCGAGCAGGGTCGGCAGGACGAGGAGCGCGTCGGGGCACGCGCCGGTCGGCAGCGGCGGCCGCGGCCGGCCCCAGCCACGCGCGACGACGAGGCCGACGAAGATCGGCAGGTAGTTCGACTGGTACAGCACGAAGCCGACGAGCATCGTGAGCCACACGTGCGCGAGCAGCTCGGCGCCGGCGTGCGACTGCAGGAACCAGACGATCTTGTCCATGTCAGCGGATCCGGAGGACCTTCTCGCGGATCGCGTCCGGCTCGGTGAGCTCGAGGATCGCGTACTGACCGCGCGCCATCTCGCCCCACGGATCGAGCGTCGCGACCTCGCCGGGCAGCACCTCGGTGACGGCGCCGACGTCCTCGCACAGGATCAGGCTCCACGTGCACGCCATCACGCGCGCGCCGGGGCGGACGTCGTCGAGCTGGTCGTAGGGCACGAACGCGACGTCGATGTTCCGGTGGACCGCGCGGTAGAGCGGGCGCGACTCGAGCTCGCGGAGGAGCTCGTGCTGGCGGGCGAGGCTCTGCTCGGCGACGCGGCGCAGCCCGACGAGGTTGCGCCGCTCCGCCTCGAGGCGCAGGACCTCGAGCTCGGTGCGCGAGCTGCGCTCCTGGCTCGCCGCGACCTCGGGCATGACGCTCGCCGGCGGCTGGGCGCCGGGCGCCGCCGGATCGTGGACGCCGTCGCGATACGCGCTGGTCCGCGTCGCCACGATGCGCTCCTCGTGCCGCGCCTGCTCGATCATGCGGCGCTTCTCGGCCAGCGCGACCGCGAGCCCGTCGAGCGCCTGCTCCTGCTGCTGGAGCTCGCGCTGCACGATGAGCCCGGCCGCGAGATCGTGGCGCGCGGCGGTGGTCAGCTCGGCCTGGCGCGCGTGCGCGCGCTCGAGCACCCGGATCTCCTTCTTCAGGCTCGCGATCACGTGCTCGAGCGCCGACTGCTCGGCGGCGTGGAGGTCGGCCTGCCAGGTGAGCGGCGCGTTCGAGCCGGCGCGCAGCGCCGAGAGCTGCGCGATGGCGGCGTCGACCGCGGCGAGGTCGCCGTCGATGCGCTCGATCTCGACCGCGACGCGCTGCATCTCGGCGTGCTCGCGCGCCAGCTTGACCTGGAGCTGGAGGACCGCGTCGTTCTGCGGCGACAGGTGCACCGGCGCCACCCACGAGTCGGTGACGATGAAGTAGACCGAGCGCACGACGAAGACGAGGAGCGCGAGCACCGAGCCGAGCACGACCAGCGCCGCGGCCCGGCTCTTCAGGCGCGCGAGCGGCCCGCTGGCCACGATGATCGGCGACAGGTCCTCGGTCTGGGTCAGCTCGGGGTTCATCGGTCGTGCTCCTGGCCGGGCGTCGGGCCGGGCTCCTGGCCGAGGGCGGCGTCGCGCGCGGCGACGAGCCGGCGCAGGTA
>JAIOII010000634.1 GCA_019912685.1 Kofleriaceae bacterium | reverse complement strand
TGTGCCCGGCGGGCGACGTGTGCACCGTCGATCCGGGCGGCCGCCCGGATCGACGGTGCACACGTCGCCCGCCGGGCACATCGTCGTCGCGCACGGATCGGCGATGCAGTCGCCGGTCGTCGGCACGCAGACCTGGCCGGGCTGGCACTGCACACCTTCGCAGTCGTTCCCGATGCAATCGCCGGTCTCCGGATCGCAGACCTGGCCGGTGGGGCACGTGACGTTGTCGCACTGGTCGGGCACGCACTGGCCGCCGACGCACACCTCGCTGCCGGTGCACGCGGAGCAATCGCCGGTGCACTCGCCGTTGTTGCAGGTCTGGTTGGCGGCGCACGGGTTGGGATCGCACGGGTTGTCGACGCACTGGCCGACGCCATTACCGTCCTCGACGCACAGCTCGCCAGCGTCGCAGTTGTCGGGCAGGTCGAAGCAGTCGAGGCAGAAGCCGAGGCGGCACTCCTCGCCGGCGCGGCACATCACGCCCTGACAGAGGTCGCGGCACTCGCCGGTGCCCGAATCGCAGACCTCGTTCGGCTGGCACTGCACGCCGACGCACGGGTCGGGGACGCAGTAGTTGCCGGGCGGCGGGCCGGGCAGCGGCACGCAGGTGTAGTCGGCCGGGCAGGGGAACTCGCCGCCGGCGCACGGCACGACGCACTCGCCGCTCTGGCAGACGTTGTTCGGGTCCGGGCAGGTCGCCATGTTGTCGGCGGTGCCGTCGCAGTCGTTGTCGAGGCCGTCGCAGATCTCGGGTTGCGGGCCGACGTAGCCGTCGCAGGCGAGGCCGCCGTTGGTGCAGACGGTCTGCCCGAACTCGCACTCGCCGATGTCGCACGTGCCGCCGGAGCAATTGCCGTTCATGTCGAACGTGCCGTGGCCGGGATCGACGCAGTTCTCCTCCTCCCCGGGGAGCGGCTGGCCGGGCGGGCTCTCGTCGACGAGCGCATCGCAGTCGTCGTCGGCGGCGTTGCACACCTCGGGGTTGCCCGACGACGGCGGCGGGCACACGAGCATGCCGTTGGTGCATGCCCAGCGGCCGGGGGCGCACACGCCCGTGCCCGGCGAGCAGATGTCGCCGACGAGCGGCAAGGGCGCCTCGTCGACGTCGCCGTCGCAGTCGTCGTCGAGGTTGTTGCAGGTCTCGGTGCCGGGCGAGCCGGGCGGCGCGGTGCAGGTGACGCCCATGCCGTTGGGCGCGCAGACGTACGTGCCGGTCTGGCGGCAGACGCCGTCCTGGCCGTTGTCGCAGCTCGTGCCGAGCTGCGGGAAGGCCTCGTCGGTCATGCCGTCGCAGTCGTTGTCACGGCCGTCGCAGAGCTCGGGGGTGGGGCCGATCGCGCCGACGCAGACGAGGCCGCCCATCTGGCAGGCGAGCACGCCGAACTGGCACTCGCCTTCCTCGGTCGTGACCGTGCCGCCGCCGGGCAGCGTGTTGCACTGCATGCCGAGGTCCGGATCGGTCTCGTCGGTGGCGTTGTTGCAGTTGTCGTCCTGTCCGTTGCAGACCTCGGCGAACGGGCCGGTCTGGCCGACGCACTGCGGGCCGCCGTTCACGCACTGGAGCGTGCCGGGATCGCAGCGGCCGACGTCGGAGCCGCACGAGCCGCCGAAGCCGGGGATCGCGCCCTCGTCGACGTCCATGTCGCAGTCGTCGTCGATGTTGTTGCAGGCCTCGGCGGTCGGGTCGACCTCGCCGACGCACTGCTCGGCGCCGGCGACGCACTGGATCGTGCCCTGGCGGCAGGCGCCGATGAACGGCGGCGTGCCGCACGCGTCGCCGATGTCGGGGTCGGTCACGGCGACGCCCTCGTCGACGCGGCCGTCGCAGTCGTCGTCGAGGCCGTTGCACTGCTCGGGGCCGCCGGCGAGGTCGGCGCCGTCGCAGTCCTCGTCGATGCCGTTGCAGGCGATCTCGACGCCGGGCGTGGTGGCGCCGGAGCAGGTGCCGAACATGCCCAGCTCGCAGGTCTCGGTGCCGAAGCGGCAGATGCCCTGGCAGACACCCGTCATCACGTCGCAGCCCTGCGTGCCCGCCGGGTAGCAGGGCTGGGTCATGCCGTCGACGATGCCGTCGCAGTCGTCGTCCTGGTTGTCGCAGACCTCCATCGTCGGGCCCTGGCCGCCGGAGCAGCCGAGCATGCCGTTGGTGCACGTCGTCGTGCCCGGGTTGCACTCGCCGGTCGACACGCCGCAGGGCTGCGACGCGAAGTCCTCGTCGATCTGCATGTCGCAGTCCTCGTCGAGGCCGTTGCAGATGTCGCAACCCGCGGCCTGCGAGCACTGCGGCACGCAACCCGTGCAGTTGATGCCGTCGTCGATGAGGCCGTTGCAGTTGTCGTCGATGCCGTTGCACACCTCGGGCGACGGCGTGCCCGGGACCGCGCTGCACTGGAGGCCGAGCTGGTCGCCGGTGCACACCATCTGGCCGGTGCGGAAGCACGCGCCGACGCCCGCCGAGCACGCCGAGCCCTTGCCCGGGAAGTCCTCGTCGACCGCGACGTCGCAGTCGTCGTCGAGGTTGTTGCAGCGCTCTGCGACCACCGAGTTCGCGACGATCTGCGCCAGCGCGAGCTGCAGCTCGAGCTGGTTGTTGACGAGGATTGCCTGCCCGGTCCCACCTGCGGACGCGATCGAGTTCAGGTCCATGCGCGTCTGGCAGTTCGGGTTACCGGGAGGACAGATGGCGAAGCCGATGATGTAGACGGGCACGTCGTAGTCGGCGACGAAGGTGCCGGCCGCGTTGGTGAACGACATGTTCTGGAAGCTCTGCGCCGCCGTGACCGCCGCCGACACCGTCTCGCAGCTCTCTCCGCCATCGGTGAGGAAGACGACCGTGTGCTTGCGACACGGCGTGCGCGTGTCCGCCTGCGCGTTGGCGAAGATCGACGCGCGCATGTCGCGCAGCGACGCCGCGATCGGCGTGCCGCCCTGCGCCGTGATCTCGACGCTCGTGCCGAGCACGGGCCGCTGGTGATCGATGTACTGGAAGATCTGTGCGTAGTTGTCGTCGAAGCCCGTCGCCGGGAAGCTGACCAGTTGCTCGCCGCCGGTCGGATCGCAGGCGCCGTTGTTGCTGAACCCGCCGTGGTCGAGGATGAACGGGTGGCTCTCGATGGGGAGCGCGCAGTTCACCGTACCGCTGAGCGGGCTCGTGCCGCCGGTCCGGATGTTGTGGAGCTGGTACGCCTCGCAGACGGCGCGTTCGATGTTGCCCGTCGACTCGAAGCACTGGGCGCAGGACCACGAGCTCGAGGCGCCGTTCCAGGTGAACGGATCGCACTGACCGACCGCCGACGCGTTGATGTCGAGGATCGTCGCGTCGACCGCGCAGCGGTTGGTGCCGCCGACGTTCTCGCACGTCATGACGCTGAGGCCGCCCGGCGTGTCGGGGCACGACGCGTCGCTCGCGCACGTCTGGCCACCTTCGATCTGCGCGTAGCGCCACAGCGAGAACTCGACCTCGCCGAACGTCGCCGTCACGTCCTGGAGCGCTTCCTTCGCCTGGTACATGCGGCTGTCGTTCGCCTGGCCGTCGCCGTCGACATCGCAGCCGGGTGTGAGCGACGAGCCGTCACCGCGCGTCGGGATACCGTCGGACAGCCCGATCAGCTGCCCGCACTGCGGAGACGGCGCGCCGGTGAAGGCGCGCCAGCACGCGGCGTAGCGACTCCGGCACTGCGAGTCCCAGTTGGTCTGGCAGAAGGTGTCGACGCGGGAGACCCAGCTCGTGCACGCGTTGCAGCTCTCCTGCGCGACGGAGGGATTGCCGCTCGCGCTGCAGCCGTTGAAGGCAACCGCGGTGCACGTCTCGGGGAACGTGATGATCTCCGGCGTGAGCATCATCGAGCCCGAGCTGTCGACCATCACCGAGATCCGGTTCTTCACCGGCTGGGCGGTCGCGTCGCCTGCGCTCGTGACGAGCGCGGCGCAGATCGAAAGTAGAGCGATGACGCCGATGCGGTGGGAGGAGCGCATCCGGACTCCGAGGCTAGGGGTCACGACCCGTGCCCTCACACGGGTCGTGCGCCGATTGTAGGGAATCGGCAGCCTCGTCGTACAGGGCTAACGTGACAGGTCGAAGGGTAGCGATCGGGATGCGGACTTCTCGTCAGACACGTCGTCCGGGTGCTCCCGCAGGAACCGGATGAACATGTCGAGGAAGGCCGTCTGGTCCTTCGACATCGGCAGGAACGAGAGCCCGACCTGGTAGTGATCCCCGAGTCCGGTGCACCAGACGACCCGCGCCGGCAGTGAGAGCGGTTCGGAGACGCCCTCGGCGCTGAAGATGAGCGCGATGAGGACGTCGAGCTGCTGGCCGCGCGTCGGCTCGGCGTCGAGGTCGGCGCAGAGCCCGCCCCGCGACAGGTTCGTGGTCCGCCCGCGGGCGATGATCCCGGCGCGCGTCCGGAGGGTCACCTCTGTCCCGATGGCGTAGCGCGGGTGCTCTCGTTCGACCGTCACGGAGTGCTGAGCGAATTGGGACATCTCCAGCCGCCGTCGGCAAGTTTCCCGCCCGTGCGGACGTCGAGGAGCGCCCAGGCCTCGTCGGCGTCGAGCCGCTTCTCCGGCTCGTCCAGCGCGGCCAGCTCCGCGCGGCGCCAGCGGAAGTAGAGGAGCGTGACCTCCTCGTCGAGCGCGGCCCGCGCCCGGGCGACGTCGCGCTCGAGCCCGGCCAGCCGCGGCTCGGCCGGCTCGTAGAGCAGCCGGTCGAGCCGCCACGAGAGCCGCGCCTCGAACAGGACCCGGTTGCCGACCTCCTCCGGGACGACCGCGTAGCGCTCGTCGTCCCAGTCGAGGGCGCGTGCGCCGCGGACGGTCACCCACGGCAGAAGGCCGGCCAGCCGGGCGCGCCGCCGCCAGCGCACGTCCTCGTCGAGCCCGGCGTGGCGGCGCGCGGCCCGCTGGACCTCGCGCAGCGACGGCGCGCAGGGATCGGCGTGCGCGTCCACCACGGTCCCGAGCAGCCAGGCCGCCAGCATCCCGAGGGCCAGGATCCACGCTAGGGTCCGCGCATGGCGACCGAGCTTTCCCCGAGCGCTCGCACGGTGCTCGCCCGCCGGTACCTCCGGGCGGCCGGCGGCCAGGTCGAGACCGCCGACCAGATGTTCGACCGCGTCGCCGCCGCCGTGGCCGGGGCCGAGGCCGCCTTCGGCGCCACCCCCGAGCAGATCGCCATCACGGCCGCTCGCTTCGCGGCGCGGATGCGCTCCCTCCAGTTCCTGCCCAACTCGCCCACCCTCATGAACGCCGGCCGGCCGCTCGGTCAGCTCGCCGCGTGCTTCGTCGTGCCGGTCGGCGATTCGAGCCACGAGATCTTCGCCGCGCTCGGCTGGGCCGCCGAGATCCAGAAGAGCGGGGGAGGCACCGGCTTCGCCTTCTCGCGCCTGCGCCCCGCC
Organism: Kofleriaceae bacterium; assembly: GCA_019912685.1. GTDB lineage: Bacteria > Myxococcota_A > Polyangia > Haliangiales > Haliangiaceae > UBA2376. Next base: position 11,411 of record JAIOII010000634.1, on the reverse strand, counting down.
GGCGATCCCGTCGAGTCGACCGGCGGCGTCGCCTCCGGTCCCGTGTCGTTCATGCACGTGTTCGACTCGGCCACCGAGGCGATCAAGCAGGGCGGCACCCGGCGCGGCGCCAACATGGGCATCCTGCGGGTCGACCACCCCGACATCCTCGACTTCATCTCGGTGAAGCTCGACCCGGCGCGGATGCGGAACTTCAACCTGTCGGTCGCCGCGACCGACAGGTTCATGGCCGCGGCGGCCGCCGGCGAGCGATTTCCGCTCGTGAATCCGAGGACCGGCGAGCACGTACGCGAGCTCGAGGCGAGCGCCGTCCTGGATCTCATCGCGACCGCGGCGTGGACCTCGGGCGATCCCGGCATGGTCTTCATCGATCGCGTCGAGGCGACCAACCCGACGCCCGGGCTCGGCCGCATCGAGGCGACCAACCCGTGCGGCGAGCAGCCGCTCCTCCCCTTCGAGGCTTGCACGCTCGGCAGCGTCGACCTCGGCCGCTTCGTGCACGGTGGCGCGATCGACTGGGACGGGCTGCGCGACTGCATCCACGACGCCGTGCGCTTCCTCGACGACGTGGTCGAGGCCAACCAGTACCCGCTTCCGGCGATCGCGGCGGCGACGCGGGCGACGCGGAAGATCGGCCTGGGCGTCATGGGCCTCGCCGACCTGCTCGTCGAGCTCGGCGTCCCGTACGACGATCCGCGTGCGCTCGAGGTCGGTGAGCAGATCGCGGCTTTCTTCGAGCAGGAGTCCGTCGCCGCCTCCGTCGCCCTCGCCGCGGAGCGCGGACCGTTTCCGGCGTTCGCCAGCTCGCGCTGGGCCGCCGCCGGGCACGCGCCGCTGCGCAACGCGACGACGACGACGGTCGCGCCCACCGGCACGATCAGCATCATCGCGGGGTGCTCGAGCGGCATCGAGCCGCTCTACGCCGTCGCCTACGAGCGCAACGTGCTCGAGGGGGAGGTGCTCCCGGAGCTTCACCCGGGCTTTGCGCGCCGGGCGGAGGCGCTCGGCATCCTCGACGAGCCGCTGCTTGCCGCCATCCGGCGGCGCGGCGGCGTGCGTGGGCTCGGCCGCGTGCCGGAGGACCTGCAGCGGTTGTTCGCGACCGCGCACGACGTTCCTGTCGAGCAGCACGTCCGGATGCAGGCGGTCTTCCAGCGCCACGTCCACGCCGCGGTCTCGAAGACCATCAACCTTCCGCACGACGCGACGCCGGCCGACATCCGTCGGGCGTACGAGCTCGCGTACGCGCTCGGGTGCAAGGGCATCACCGTCTACCGCGACGGCTCGCGCGCGAGCCAGGTGCTGAGCTTTGGCGAGGGCGCGGAGCGGCGCGGCGGCGAGACGGAGGAGTGCCCGGCATGCGGCGGCAAGGAGCTGCGCGACGCGGGACGGTGCAAGGTGTGCTTGAGCTGCGCCTGGTCGGCGTGCGGTTGAGGTGGCGGCGGTCGCGGGCATGCGCTCGCCTGGAGCAAGCGCGATGCCGATGACGCGATCGAGGAGTGTCGGGGCGTTGCGCCGGTCGAGCGTCCGGCTTTCGGACGCTTCGTCCGGAGGGCCGGACAGCTCCGGCCGGACAGCCCGGGGCCACGACGATGGCCCTTGACGATGGCCTTAACGAGCAAGGGCCCCGGCGGGGGCCCTTGGATCGCATCGGCTGAACGAGGTCGTTCAGCGACGGCGGCGACGACGAGCAGGCCGAGGCGCCACGGCGGCGGCCTCGAGCTCCTCGAGGTGCTCGAGCATCTGGATCATGGTGTTGCGGGTTGCGGTGTGCGGCTCGTTGGTGATGGCGCGGCCCATGCTGATGCGCAGCTCTGCGCGCAGCTCGGACTCGATGAGCCGGTAGGTACGGAGTGCCTCCTCGGGATCATAATGATTGAGATCTGCCTCACACCCGGTGGCGGCGATCCAAACAGCGGCAAGCGCGGCGGCGCGGCGTCCGGGAGACGAAGCCGCGAAATCCTTGACCGTCGTGCGCAGGCGCTGGCGAACCACCGTGATGGGCGGCAACGCGACAAGGCCATCGTTGTCATCGTCGGGGCGACGTAGGACGGGACGTGTCATCGGGCGTATCTCTTTCCTCTCCCGCCTCTCTAAGCCCTCGAATTGGCTCAATCGGCGGGAGTCGCACCTTGCCTCAACAGCTTTCGAATTGCCACGACTATTTCTGGAAAATCTGACGCAGCGAACCCTGGGATCGGGCGGGAGTGAGGCGCGTGCTTCTCCTGCGACAAAATTTCGGGATCATTGGATTCCGGAGAGGAAATCGAGCACGGCGCGATCGATTTCCAGCGGTCGTTCGATGGGCGCGGTATGGCTGCCATCCGGCACCTCGAGGAAGCTCGAATTCGGGATCGACGCCGCCATCTGACGGCTCCGTTCCGGGGGCGTGAAGCCGTCTCGGCCGCCGGCGACCACGAGCACGGGGACGTCGATCTCGCCAAGCCACGGCTCGGAGCTGTGCTGGCCGGCGGCGGCGAGCATCGCGAGGAAGACCCGCACGTCCATGCGCGCCAGGCCCTCGAGGTAGGGCATGAAGTCGTCGGGCTGGACCAGCGCGCGGTTGATCTCCACGCGGCCCGCGATGGCGAGCGCGAGCTTCGTGGGCAGGAGGGCGCGGTTGACGCCGTTCACCAGGCGAGGCGCGCGCACGATGAGCCGCTCGATCGCCGGCAAGAGGTCCTCGAGCGTTCGCACGCCGCGGAACGTGCGCAGCGGGTGCGATGGCGCGCCACAGACGAGCACCAGCCCGGCGACGCGATCGCGGTGGCGATGCCACGTCTCGAGCGAGACCTGAACGCCCATCGAGTGTCCGACGAGAACGGCGCGCGAGACTCTGGCGTCATCGAGCACCGCCGCGACGTCGTCGGCGAGATCGGTGATCGCGACGCGCGCAAGATCGCGCGGCGGCTGGGAACGCCCATGGCCGCGGTAGTGCGTGTGCAGCACGCGTCGGGGCGCGACCGAGCGGCGCAGGTAGCGCCACACGTAGCCGTCGCAACCGATGCCATCGCACAGGACGACCGGCGAGCGAACGTCACCATGGTCGTCGTCGCTGTAGAAGAGCCGGGTCCCGTCACAAGGTGACGCGGCCCAGTGCCATGTGCTCACGCCTTGCCTGGTTCAGATCGAGGCGAGATCACGAAATTTCTTTCGTGTCCTCCTCGCCGGGAAACTCGTTCACCGACGGGTACTTCATGATCTCCTTGCGGGCGATCTTCCAGGCCTTCTGGACGATCCACGACAGTGAGCGGTCCTGACGCGCCGCCTCGTCCTGGATCTCCTTGAGCATGTCTTCCGGGAAATATAGAGACTGCTTGCGCTTGTCGGAGCCGGCCATCGTGGAACTGATTCTCGCGGCCGCACCTACACTGTGTCAAGGCGCCGGCCATGTGCGGTGCAGGAAGAAGCTCTTGCCCCGGGGGCTTGTATCCGGCTGCCGACATGACTATGGTAACCGGCCTTTTTCGAACGCCTCCGGGGCTCGTGCCCGGTACTCTTCTGGACCTCCGTTGGAACAAGGGGGCTTGAACCGTGACAACGAGTAGCACCGCCGCCGCGCCCGCGAAGCCGCTGACCAAGAAGGAACTCCTCAAGTTCAGAGAGCTTCTGGACGAGAAGCGGCGAGCCGTCCTCGATCGTGCGCGCAAGACCCTGACGGAGGACATGCAGCTCGATCCGAGCGACCTGCCCGACGAGATGGATCTCGCCTCCGCCGAGTACAACCAGTCGTTCGAGTTCCGCCTGCGCGGCCGCGACAAGGCGCTGCTCGGCAAGCTCGATCTCGCCCTCAAGAAGATCGACGACGGCACGTTCGGCCAGTGCGAGTCGTGCGAGGAGCCGATCGGCAAGAAGCGTCTCGAGGCACGCCCCGAGACCGGTCTCTGCATTCGCTGCAAGGAAGATCAGGAGCGCGACGAGCGCACGTTCGGCTGAGCGCCGCGGCGCGAGCGGCGCCCGACGAGCGCGAGCACGAGCAGGACCAGCGCGAGCGTGGGCTCCGGCCCGCGCGACGCGTTGCATCCGCATCCGCCGGGATCGTCGGACGGGGGCGGCGGCGGCTCGTCGATCGGCTCGACCGTCACGGCCGCGATGCTGCTGGTGACGCTGCCCGCCGGGTTCGCGACGACGACATCGTAGTCGCCAGCGTCGCCGGTCGCGCTGGCGGCCCGCGAGAGTGAGGCCTGCGTCTCGCCCGCGAGCGGCGTTCCGTCCCGGCGCCACTGATACGCGAGCTGCTCTCCGGTGGCGACGACGGTGAGCGTGAACGCGGCGCCCTCGTCCACGGTCATGTCGACGGGTTGCGTGGTGATCGCGGGCGGGCCGTGGACGACGACGGAGGCGGCGGCGCTGGTGGCGCTGCCGGCGGGGTTGGTGACGACCACGTCGTAGCTGCCGGCGTCGCCGGTGGCGGCGGTGATCGTGTAGGTCGCGCCGTCGGCGCCGGTGATGTCGTCGCCGTCCTTGCGCCACTGGTAGGTGAGGCCCTGGCCGGTGGCGGTGACGGAGAGCGAGAGCTGCTGACCGGCGAAGAGGGTGACGTCGTCGGGATCGGCGGTGATGACGGGCGGGCCGTGGACGACGACGGAGGCGGCGGCGCTGGTGGCGCTGCCGGCGGGGTTGGTGACGACGACGTCGTAGCTGCCGGCGTCGCCGGTGGCGGCGGTGATCGTGAAGGTCGCGCCGTCGGCGCCGGTGATGTCGTCGCCGTCCTTGCGCCACTGGTAGGTGAGGCTCTGGCCGGTGGCGGTGACGGAGAGCGAGAGCTGCTCGCCGGCGAACAGGGCGACGCCGTCGGGATCGTCGGTGATGACGGGCGGGCCGTGGACGACGACGGTGGCGGCGGCGCTGGTGGCGCTGCCTGCGGAGTTGGTGACGACCACGTCGTAGCTGCCGGCGTCGCCGGTGGCGGCGGTGATCGTGTAGGTCGCGCCGTCGGCGCCGGTGATGTCGTCGCCGTCCTTGCGCCACTGGTAGGTGAGGCTCTGGCCGGTGGCGGTGACGGAGAGGGAGAGCTGCTGGCCGGCGAAGAGGGCGACGCCATCGGGATCGTCGGTGATGACGGGCGGCTCGAGCGCCAGCGGCGCGTACGTGAACGGGAGACCGAGCTCGGGGACGCAGCCCGACGGCGGCGTGATCGCGTCCATCTGGAACGAGGCGGCGGCGCCGGCGGCGTCGGGATTGTCCACGACGTGGAGGCGATCGCTCATCGCTCCCGCCACGTAGATGCGGCCGTCGGGCGCGCGGCGGGCATCGCCGAAGTAGTACCGGGCCGGTCCGTCGCCGATCGTCGTGAACGCGTCGGCGTCGAAGTCGTACTGGATGAAGCGCCCGAGGCCGCTGCCGGCGTTGGTGTCGTCGAGCACCGCGTAGTACAGGCGGCGTCCGCTGGGCGAGAACACGCCGCCGTACATCTGGTACCGCCGGAAGCTCGCGTTCAGGACCCGGCGGTCCGAGAGCGCGCCCGTCGCCGGATCGAAGGTCCACGCCACCAGATCGCCGGCAGCGCCCGCGGCGATCCCGCTGTTGCCGGACATGACCACCGTCGTGCCTTGCGGCGAGGCTGCGAACACGTGCCAGCCGTTGAGCTAGACCGTGAGGCCCGACGCGAGCTGCTGCGGCGCCCCCACGCCGGCCGCGGTGACGGGCACGACGAACAGCGACGTCGCGCCCGACACGAGCAACCAGGCGTCGGTCCCGTTCGCGTGGGGGATGAGGAGGAGGCCCTCACGCCCTTCGCTCGCGGGCAGCGAGATCGTGCCCGTGGAGCCCACGGCGGCCGGCGCACCGCTCACCGAGAACCGCTGGTAGGCGACCGACGAGCTCACCGTGGCGTCGTGCGCGAACACGTAAATCTCGCCGGGCGTGCCGGGGACCGGCGCGACGACGGCGGAGTGCATCGAGCTCGGATTGCCGGGCAGCCCGGAGAAGATCGACGTGCCGCTCGCGTTCCAGACGCTGATGCCGTCGGTGTAGAGGACGAGCGCGCCGGTCGACGGATCGGACCACGACGCGGAACCTTCGCCCGTGGAGATGACCGGATCCTGCGCCAGCGTGAACGACGTCCCCGGCGCGTCCCACGTCATGCGGCAGCGGTTGCCGAACGTCCACGTATCGCCCGCGCGCCACCGCTGCGCGTGGGCGTCGCCCGCCATGCAGACGAGGACCGCGCAAGCGGCCGCGACGAGCGTCCACGTTCTCCCCGACATGCGGGCATCGTCCCTCGATCCACGCCCCAACGTCCGGTACCGATGGATATCCGGCCGCGCGGACGTGTTACCGTCCGCCCGTGGCCGATGATGAATCGCCGCGCGAGGGCGGCGCTCCCGCGACATCACCAGCGCCGCCGGCCTCGCCGGATCGACGTCGTTTCCTGAAGGTCGCGACCTGTGCGCTCGGGGGTGGCGTCGGAGTCGCCGTCGGCGTGCCGGCGGTGAGCTACCTGCTCGATCCGGTCGGGCGTCGCACGGTGACGGCGGCGGCGGAGCCGATCGACGCGATCGCCATCCGCGAGCTCGGCGTCGAGCCGGTGCGCGTGCCGCTGCGCGCGCGGGCGCTGCGCGACGCGTGGACCTCGGCGACCGACGTGCCGCTCGGCGCGGCGTGGGTGCGGCGCGACGAGAAGGGGGAGGTGCACGCGCTCTCGTCCGTGTGCCCGCACCTCGGGTGCGCCGTCGCGTTCAGCAAGCCGAGCGGCGACTTCCGCTGTCCGTGCCACGACAGCTCGTTCGCCGTGACCGGCGACTACCGGCACGGCCCGGCGGAGCGTGGCCTGGATCCGTTGCCGCTCGAGGTGAAGGACGGCCGCGTCTTCATCACGTGGGTCCGCTACCGCGTCGGTGGATCGTCGCGAGAGCCGGCATGAGCGCCAGGAGCGACGCGTGAGCCTCGGTGACTGGCTGAACGACCGCACGGGGCACCGACGTGCGCTGCATGTCGCGCTGGAGGAGCCCGTGCTCGGCGGCGCGTCGTTCGTCTACGTCATGGGCTCGGTGCTGCTCTTCCTCCTGATCCTGCAGGCCACCACCGGCGCGCTGCTCGCCTTCTACTACGCGCCGTCGGCGACCGACGCCTGGGGCTCGGTCGCGTACATCGAGGATCAGGTCACGCTCGGCTGGTTCATCCGCGGCCTGCATCACCACGGGGCCTCGGCGATGGTGATCGCCGTCGGCCTGCACATGCTCCAGGTGATCGTGTACGGCGCGTACAAGCGGCCGCGCGAGGTGACGTGGTGGGTCGGCGTGATGCTGCTCGGGCTCCTCCTCGCGTTCGCGCTCACCGGGTACCTCCTGCCGTGGGATCAGACCGGCTACTGGGCGACGAAGGTCGCGACCGGCATTGCCGGCGAGACGCCGGTCGCCGGCCAGGAGGTGCAGGCGGCGCTCCAGGCCGGCAACGAGTACGGCAACCTGACGCTCACGCGCTTCTACGCGCTCCACGTCTTCATCCTGCCCGCCCTGACCTTCGGCCTCGTCGCGCTGCACGTCCTGCTCTTCCGCAAGCACGGCGCGACGCCGCGCTGGGGTCGGAGCGACGCCGAGCTCGCGCGCACCGCGCAGCCGTTCTGGCCCGATCAGCTCTTCCGCGACGTCGTCGCGATGGTGGTGGCCTTCCTCGCGCTCGTCGCGTGGACGGTGCACACCGGCGGCGCGGGGCTCGACGCGCCCGCCGATCCCTCGTCGAACTTCGACGCGCGCCCCGAGTGGTACTTCCGGCCGCTCTTCCAGATGCTCAAGTACTTCTCGGGTCCGATGGAGACGGTGGTCGCGCTCGGCGCGCCGGTGCTCGTCGGCGGCGTGCTGTTCGCGCTGCCCTTCCTCGATCGCGGCGCGGATCGATCGCCGCGGCGCCGGCTGCTCGCGCTGGGGATCGTCCTGGCCGGGTTCGCGGCGACGGGGCTGCTCACCTTCATCTCGTTCCAGGCCGACGCGAACGATCCGGCGCTGGTCGAGCGCGAGGTGGCCGCCGAGAAGCTGGCGGCGAAGGCGCGACGGCTCGCGCGCGAGCACGGCGTCCCCGCCGCGGGTGGCACCGCCGTGTACGCGACCGCGCCGTTCCACCGTGCGCGCGGCCTCTGGGTGCAGCACTGCGAGGGATGCCACGAGGGTGACGACCGCAAGGGGCCGCTCATCGGTCCCGGCTACAACGACCGCGCCTGGATCCGCGGGTTGCTCACCGATCCGTCGGGCGACGCCTACTTCGGCCGGACGAAGCTCGGCAAGAGCGAGGAGGCGATGCCGGCGGCCGAGGTGACCGGCGCCGAGCTCGACGCGCTCGTCGAGCTGGTCTACGCCGAGACCGGCGCGCCGGACGTCGACGCGAAGCTGGCGGCGCGCGGCGTGGAGCTGTTCTCGGAGCAGCCGTGCGGCGATTGCCACGAGCGCACCGGCGACGCGAGCTCGAGCGGACCGAACCTCGCCGGACGCGGCACGGTCGCCTACTTCAAGACGTTCATCGGCGACTCGGGGCAGGCGCGCTTCTTCGGGGAGAAGCACGAGATGCCGCGCATGGTCGAGGAGCTCGGCCCCGAGGATCTGGAGCGGCTCGCGGAGTGGGTTGTGTGGTTGCGCACAGCGACTCCCGCCGATCTCGAGCGGCTCGACGACTGAGCGCAGAATTCGCGCCGCGAACGTCGTGTAAGTACGCGGGGGTGCGTGCGTTGACTTGGCTCAGGTGCGCAGGAATACTCCGCGTTGAAACATCTGGGGACCAGGCCGTCCAAGGATGTGTGCCAGCGCTCCATGCGCCGGCCAAAGCTTACGAAGGAGACTCGAGATGAAGCGAACGGGACGGATCACTTCGGCACTCGCCCTCGCGCTGATCATGATCGGCACCTCGGCGTGTGTCGTCACCGCCAAGGGCCGGGTTCGTACCGGCGCTGTCGTCGTTTACGAGGAGCCGCCGGCTCCACGCGAGGAGATCGAGTACAGCCAGCAGCGCGCGGGCTACATCTGGGTCCGCGGCCGCTACGACTGGCGCGGCGGTCAGTGGGTGTGGGTGCCCGGTCACTGGGAGCGCGAGCGCGCCGGCTACATGTGGAACGAAGGCCGCTGGGAGCGTCGGGACAACAGCTGGCACTGGGTCGAGGGGCAGTGGGTCGTCAGCGGTAGCACGACCGTCCACGGTGGCGGTCATGGTCGTCCGCAGGAGGTCGATCACCGGACGCCGCACGGCGGCGGTCATCACCCGACGCCTCCGCCGGTCGTGGGTCACGCCGGCAACCCCGACGGCAGCGGCGTGAGCGTCGTCTCGGGCGGCGGCCAGGTGCACGTGCAGGTGCACGGCCCGACCTCGGCGCCTCCGCCGATCCGCGTCGAGAACCCTGGGCCGGCCCGCGGCGGCTACATCTGGGTGCGCGGTCACTACGAGTGGCGCAGCAACCAGTACGAGTGGATCCCGGGGCACTGGGAGCGCGAGAAGGCCGGCTACCAGTGGTTCGACGGCCGCTGGGAGCTCCAGGGCAACGTCTACGTCTGGATCCCGGGCGAGTGGCGCACGGGCGCGCCCGCGCCGCGTGGCTCGGTCCGCGATCGCCGCACGCACTGACCTGCGGTCGACGACCGGGTGAATCGCAACAGCCGGCTCGGACGAGCCGGCTGTTTCATTTCAGGCCGAGCCACTTCACGAGGAAGGCGGGGTCGGCGCGCGAGATGCCGCTCGCGAAGAAGCACGCGCGGCGGATGGTCTCGATCGCGAGGCTCGGGACCTGTTTGCGCGGGAGCCAGCCGACGCGCATGTCGGCGGTGCCGCGGCCGTGGACGGGATAGACGTCGATCGTGTGGAACGGATCGCGCACGTGCGTGGGTGACACCATGAGCGTGCCGCCCGAGGATTCGGACGACGGACGATCGAAGCGCGCCGCGAGCGCGGCCGAGACGGCGTGGCGCGAGATGTGGCGGCGCGCGAGCCACTGCGCGTCGCGGAGCACGGCGCGACCGAGCGACTCACCATCGCCGAGCAGGCGCTGGCGTTGAAAGCCGTGGCCGCGGAGCCGGTTCTCGAGATCGGCGATCGGCATCGCGGTGTAGATCTCGAAGAGCGAGTCGATGTCGTGCGGCTTGAGCGTGGTGACGTCGGGTGGAAGGATGTCGGGCAGCGGCGCGAGGCCGGCGAGCGCGTGGAGCGCGTCGTAGGCCTCGGGGCAGAGCTCGAGGGACGCGAGCGTCTCGTGCCTGGCCTGCCTGCCGATCACCTCGAGCGAACGACCGGGGCACAAGGCGCCGGCGCGACGATCGAAGCGCCACAGCGCCGCGAACGCCTTCAGCATGCCGTCGGGCGAGAGCGCCGCGAGCACGCGGGCGTAGGGCGTGCCGCGCGCCGAGTCACGCACCTCGCCCACGCCGAAGAGCGCGGTGCAGCGCTGTCCACCCCAGTCCTTGACGATGTCGCGCGCGTGCTGACCGATGTGGTCCTCGAGCACGCCCTTGTGGGTCGTGCAGAAGTCACTGACCGCGTCGGCGGCGGCGACGAGCGTGCGCTGGTCCTCCTGCGCGAGGCCCGCACGCACGTCGAGCACCGTCACCAGGCTCCGCCAGGCCCGGTCGAGAGCGACCACGTCCCGATCGTACGACAAATGCGGAGCTGCGCGGGGAAGGCGTTTACATATCGGAGATCACTTGATGTTTCTAGGAAACATGCTTGATATTGTATAGTTGACGACGATAGACTATCGTTGTTCTCGATGGCGGTCCAGCTCACGCGCCGCGAGACCTCCGCCGTCACGCGAAGGCGGTTGATCGACGCCGCGATCGAGCTCCTGCGGGAGGCGGGTCCTGCCGCTGCGACCACGGGGCGCATCGCGCGCGCGGCAGGGCTCGCGCAGGCGAGCTTCTACGCGCATTTTCGCGATCGCGACGCGTGTCTCGGGGCGGCCGCGCACGAGATCGGCGAGCACGTGCTCGCCCGGCTGCGCGGCGCGCTCCTGCCGATCGACGCGCGTGACCTCCGCGGATCGATCCGCCGCGTGTACGCCGCGCTGCTCGACGTGTTCGCCGCCGACCGCGAGCTCACGCTGCTGTTCATCGCGCATCGCGCCGACGCGTCGTCGCCGCTGGGCGAGGGGCTGCGGGCGTCGCTCGCCCGCGCGCGCGCCGATCTGGTCACGGCGATCCGGCTCTACGGCGTGCGCCCCTCGGCGGCCGAGGCGGCGTGTTACGCCGAGCTCCTGGTGAGCGTCATGCTCGGGCTCGCCGAGTCGGTGCTCGCCGGGCGGGTCGAGCGCGAGCTCGGCCTCGACGCCGTCGCCGACGTCACCTACGGCGCGCTGCGCGCGCTGCTTCCCCTGGAGGAGCCCCGATGAGCCCGACGAGCACCGGATCGACCGCGGTATCCGACGACGTGATCGCGCGCGCGCGGCGCGCGCAGCGACTGGCGTACGACGCGGCGCTCGCCGTCGCGGCCGAGCTGCGGCC
>JAIOII010000633.1 GCA_019912685.1 Kofleriaceae bacterium | reverse complement strand
CTCCTCAACCTCGGCCACACCGTCGGCCACGCGATCGAGGCCGCCGCCGGCTGGTCGCTCCTGCACGGCGAGTGCGTCGGCCTCGGGCTCGTCGCCATGGCGCGCATCTCCCACCGCCTCGGCGTCGCCGGCGCCGATCTCGAGCCGCGGATCACCGAGGCGCTGGCCGCGACGGGGCTACCCACCGACCTCACGCCCTGGCTCACCCCCGAGGTGCTCGCCCGCGTGACGGTGGACAAGAAGCGCCGGGGCACCCACATCGGCTTCGTCGTCTGCGCGACGGCCGGCGACTGTCGCGTGATCGACGTCGCCCCGGCCGACATCGCCGATCTTTTGCGACCCTGAGCTCAACCTTGCTACGATCGCTCGCGACGTGGAGGCACGTATGAACGTCAGAATGCTCGCACTCTGCGGTGTCGTCGGACTCGGCGCCGGCGCCTGCGTCGGCTCCGAAGAAAGTGCGCCGCTGCGCATCCTCGGCAACGTCGCGCCCGGCGACGGCTGCTCGGTCGACTCGGCCAGCACGACCTTCTACGACGACGGCGTCATCGAGGCCGGCTCGACGTTCGGCTACATCTTCACGCCCACGGTGAGGAACGACCTGCAGACCGTCGGGGACGAGCTGATCGGGCCCAAGACGATCTACGTGACGCACGCCCGCGTCTCGCTCCGGTTCTACGATCCCGCATTCGAAGACATCACGAGCGACAACAGTCTCCTCGTGTTCCAGGTGCCGACCTCCGGCTCGATCGAGCCGAACGGAGGGCTCTCGGCCTTCTCGTTCGAGGTCACGCCGCCCGAGCTCCTCGCGCTGATCGGCCAGCGCCTCGGTGGACCGACCCTGGAGAACCCGAGGCCGCGCACGACGCTCGACGCGCGCGTGCAGCTCTACGGCTCGCGCGGAGGCGGCGGCGGCGAGGAAGTGTCGAACGTCTACCGCTACCCGATCGAGGTCTGCAACGGCTGCCTCTCCGCCGATCTCGGCGCCTGCGTGGACCTGCCGGCCGACTTCGAGGCGCGCACCGGCGGCGTCTGCAACACGGATCAGGACGGCATCGTCGATTGCTGCGACAACTTCACGGTCTGTCCGGCAGTGGCTCCCGAACCCGAGGTCTGAAGTGTGGTCCGGTGCCGCGCGGCGCCGGCAACTGCGTGATATAAGGGGGCTCTTCGGGGCCCTTGACGGCCTCCTCTGCGTCCGAGGTGCATATTGTTCGCTGAAACCCTCAAGAAGGTCTGCGACAACGTCGATGGTGGTCTCGGCGCCATCGTCATGGGTCTCGACGGCATCGCCGTCGAGACGTACACGCGACAGGCGGACCGCGTCGACATCAACACCGTCGCGATGGAGTTCAGCTTCATCCTGAGCCAGGTGCGCAAGGCCTCCGACACGCTCAAGATCGGCGCGTTCGAGGAGCTGACGGTGAAGGCAGAGCGCCTCGTCCTCTGCGCGCGCATGCTGTCGCCGCAGTACTTCCTCGCGGTCGCGCTCGCGCCCGAGGGGAACTTCGGCAAGTGCCGCTACCTCATGCGCCTCGCGACGCCCGCGCTGACGGCGCAGCTCTAGCCAGGGTTCGCGATGCACATCCTGGTCGTGCACGGACCCAACCTGAACCTGTTGGGCACGCGCGACCCCGCCGTGTACGGCACGACCACGCTCGCCGAGATCGACGCGGAGCTGGCGCGCCGCGCCGCCGCGCGCGGCGCCACCGTCACGTGCGTGCAGTCCAACCTCGAGGGCGAGATCATCGACGCGATCCAGCGCGCGCGCGGCACCGCCGACGCGATCGTGATCAACCCCGGCGGCTACACCCATACGAGCGTTGCGATTCGCGACGCGATCGAGGCGGTGGCCTTACCAGCGATCGAGGTGCATCTCTCGAACATCCACGCGCGCGAGCCATTTCGACACACCTCGATCACCGCGGCGCGCTGCGTCGGACAAATCTGCGGTTTCGGGCCGCAAAGCTACTACCTGGGACTGGACGCCGCCTTGACGATCGTGGAAGGTCAGCCCCGCTGATGGCGAACGGACGCAAGGCACAGAAAGTCGCGGCCACGACCGCCGCCGGCCGCAAGCAGTGGCCGGCCGACGAGGGCGAAGGCGGCGGAGCGGCGTCGGGCGAAGACCTCGTCACCATCGTGCGCGGCCTCGCCGCGGCGGTGGCCGAGCACAACCTCTCCGAGCTCGTCGTCGACACGCCCGAGGTGACCTTCACCCTGCGGCGCGGCGTCGCGAACGTCGCCACCACCATGGCCCTGCCCCAGATGCCGGCGATGGCGCCCATGCACGTCCCCGCGATGCCGCGCCGCAGGGTGA
>JAIOII010000632.1 GCA_019912685.1 Kofleriaceae bacterium | reverse complement strand
CCGCAAGCTCGCGGTCATCGGGATGCTGGCCGCCGGCCTCGCCGTGCCGGCCCTGGGCATCGCCGTGGCGTGGAAGAGCTGCGGGCGAGGCGCCACGAGCCGAGCGTCGAGTCCTTGACCTCGACGGCCCCGGCCACGGCGCCTCGCCCGCAGCTCTTCCACGCCACGGCGATGCCCAGGGCCGGCACGGCGAGGCCGGCGGCCAGCATCCCGATGACCGCGAGCTTGCGGCGCGTCCCGCTCATGCCTTCGCCACCGATTCGGTCCAGCGCGCGAGGTGCGCCGCGACCGCCGCGCGATCCGTCGTCGGCTTGAAGCGCCGCTGCTCGCGCCACACCTGGGTGATCGCGTCCTTCGACGTCCACACGCCGGCGCCGAGGCCGGCGAGGAACGCCGCGCCCATCGCCGTCGTCTCGAGCATCTCGGGCCGGCTGATCTCGACGCCGAGCACGTCGCTCTGGAACTGCATGAGCAGGTCGTTGGCCGCCGCGCCGCCGTCGACCTTGAGCACGCGCAGCGCCTTGCCCGAGTCGCGCTCCATCGCGCGCAGGATGTCGACGTTCTGCAGCGCGATGCCCTCGAGCGCCGCGCGCGCGATGTGCGCCCGCGTCGTGCCGCGCGTGAGCCCGGTGATGATGCCGCGCGCCTCCGGCCGCCAGTGCGGCGCACCGAGGCCGGTGAACGCCGGGACGACGACCACGCCGCCCGAGTCGGGGACCGACGTCGCGAGCGCCTCGATCTCGGCCGCGCTCGTGAAGAAGCCGAGGCCGTCGCGCAGCCACTGCACCGCCGCGCCGGCGATGAACGCCGACCCCTCGAGCGCGTACGCGAGCTCGCCCGGGATCTTCCACGCCACGGTGGTGAGCAGGCCGGCGCGCGACGCGACCGGGGCCGCGCCGGTGTTCATGAGGATGAAGGCGCCGGTGCCGTACGTGCACTTCGCGTCGCCGGGCTCGAAGCACGCCTGACCGAACAGCGCCGCCTGCTGATCGCCGGCGATGCCCGCGATCGGCACGCCGTCGGGGACGCCGGGCACGCCGCGCGTCGTCCCGAACAGGCCCGCCGAGGGCAGCACGGTCGGCAAGAGCGAGCGCGGCAGGTCGAGGAGCGAGAGGAGCTCGTCGGACCAGTCGAGCCTGGCGATGTCGAACACGAGCGTGCGTGACGCGTTGGTCACGTCGGTCACGTGGACGCCGCCTCCGGTCAGCCGGTGCAGGAGGTAGCTGTCGACGGTGCCGAACGCGAGCTCGCCCTGCTGGGCGCGCGCGCGCAGCCCGGCCTGATCGAGCATCCAGGCGACCTTGGTCGCCGAGAAGTACGGATCGATCGTGAGGCCGGCGAGCTCGCGCACGCGCGCGGCGTGGCCGGCCTGCTTGAGCGAGGCGCACAGGTCCGCCGTGCGCCGGTCCTGCCACACGATCGCGTTGTGGACCGGCCTGCCGGTCGCGCGGTCCCACATCACCGCGGTCTCGCGCTGGTTGGTGATGCCGATCGCCGCGATCTCCTTGGCCCCGACCCTGGCCTGGCCCAGCGCCTGGCCGAGCGCGTCGGTCACCGACCCCCAGATCTGCTCGGGGTCGTGCTCTACCCAGCCGGGCTGGGGATAGTGCTGCTGGAACTCGCGATATCCGCGTCCGCGGACGCGGAGCTCCTCGTCGAGGACGAACACGGTGGTGCCGGTGGTGCCCTGGTCGATGGCGATGACGTGGCGCATGGTCCTGCCGCCGGATCTATCACGCCCGCGGCGCGCTCGGCGGCGTGATGGGCCGCGAGGGCGCGCACCGACTCGCTCGGATCCGCGAGCAGCTCGGCGACGAGGCTCTCGTGCGTCCGGAACGGGCCCGGGGCCAGGTCGCCCAGGCGCGCGCGCCGCTCGTCGGGGGGAAGCTCGTCGAGCGTCGCGAAGAGCGCGGTCCGGAGCGGGACGTCGACGACGGCCTCGGCGATCTCGCGCGCGACGGCGCGGCGGGCGTGGTCACCGCCGGTGAGCGCGTCGTGCACGCGCAGCAGGTCGGTGTTGGGTCGGAGGATGCCGAGCGTGCGGAACACGCGTTCGATGGCGCTGACCCGCTTCTCGTCGAGGAGCTCGAGCAGCAGCGCGGTCGCCGCGGTCGGCGGGCCGGGCTGCGCGCGCAGGTGGTCGAGGAGCGTGACGAAGCGCGCCGCCTGCGCGACGGCGCGCCGCAGATAGAGGCGGAGGGGCTCGCGATCGATCCTCAGTGAGGGCGCCTCGTCGCGCATGCGGCCGAGCGCGCGAAGGATCTTGAGCTCGGTCGTGGCGTCCGGCTCGTGCGGCAGCCGCGCCACGAGCGCGCCCGCCGCGGCGATCGAGCCGAATCGGGAGAGCGAGCGCGGGATGTGGCGCCGGATGCCGATCGGCGTGAGCGGATCGTCGAGCGCGGCGACGAGCACGTCGAGCCCGCGCTCGCCGGCGGCGACGAGCACGCGGCGGACGTCGCCGCGGACGTGGAAGTCCTCGAGCAAGGGGAGCAGGCGGTTCAGCTCGGCGAGCTCGGGGGCGCGGCTGTAGACCTCCAGGACCTCCTGCAGGACCTCGGGCTCGTGATGCGCGAGCAGCTCGCCGAGCGTCGCGCGCATCGCCTCCGACGGATCCCGCGCGATCGCGCGCGCGAGCGCGGCGCGGTCGCCGGTCGTGCCCGCCGCCATCGCGTCGACGCAGCTCCTCGCGGCCGCGGCGTGGAGCTCGTCGTGGTAGAGGGCGATCGCCGCCGCCGCGCGACGCTGCGAC
>JAIOII010000631.1 GCA_019912685.1 Kofleriaceae bacterium | reverse complement strand
GTGCCGAACGAGACGACGAGCGCGAGCAACACCGTCGCGCCCAGGCGGACGCGGCGGTCGACGATGACGGCGACATCGCTCTGCACGAGGGCGTCGTCGTCCTCGTCCGCATCGTCCTCCGCATCGCCGTCGGGCTCGGCCCCGCCCTCGCGCATCCCCGCGATGAGCTCGCTCGCCGCCTCGGCGTCGGCCGAGTCGACGAAGACGTGCGTGCGGAACCCGACCACCGCGGTCCCGAGCGACGCGGACTGCTCGCCGGGGATGATCGCGTCGATGCCGTGGGCCTCGAGCACCGAGCGGATCACCGTCGCCTCCGCAGGGTCATGGCACGTGGCCACGCGCACGGTGCGCTGGTCCGACATCTCGTCAGGGTACGACACGAACCTGCCCTCGGGTACTATCGGCGCATGCGTCGGCAGTACGCGACCGCGACTGCGCTCGGTGCGGCTCTCGTCGCCGCCCTGGCCGCCGCACCCGACGCCGGCGCCGCGACACGAACCTCCGCGACCACGCCCTACCCCGGCGTGGTCCACGAGGAGTGGAGCGAGGGCGCGATCCCGGCGATCGTCCACGTCGTCCGCGTCGACCTGACCTCGGCCGAGATCACGGTCCACGCAACGCGCGAGGAGGATCGCGGGCGCACCGTGTCCGCCTTCGCCGCCGGCGCCGGCGCCCAGGTCGCGATCAACGGTGACCTCTTCGCGCCCGCGGGCTACGTCCCCGACGGCCTGGCGATGGGCGCCGGCCGCGCCTGGAGCCAGACCGCCGACGACGCGGTCTCCGCCGTCTTCCGCTTCGGCAAGGTCGCGAGCCGCACCGACGGCCTCCTCATCGTCCCCGAGTCGGTCGTCGCGCTCGGCGATCTCCCGTCG
This sequence comes from Kofleriaceae bacterium, assembly GCA_019912685.1. GTDB lineage: Bacteria > Myxococcota_A > Polyangia > Haliangiales > Haliangiaceae > UBA2376. The sequence goes on along the minus strand of JAIOII010000631.1, from coordinate 1,909 downwards.
TTCGTCACCGGCGTCGTCGGCGGGCGCCCGATGCTCGTGCGCGCCGGCCAGGCGGTCACGAGCTTCGACTGCGCCGACACCGGCGCGATCGCGTGCGTGCGCGCGCCGCGCACGGCGCTCGGCCTCTCCGACGACAACCGCACGCTGTGGCTCGTCGTCGTCGACGGCTGGCAGTCCACCTCCGTCGGCATGACCGCCGCCGAGCTCGCCGCGTTCCTGCGCGATCGCGGCGTGCGCGACGCGATCGCGCTCGACGGCGGCGGCGCGTCGGCGATGGTGATCGCCGGCGAGGGCGGGCTCGTCAGCTCGCCGTCCGACGGCGTCGAGCGTCCGGTCGCCAACCACCTCGGCATCGCCTACGGCGCGCAGGCGCCGGGCACGCTGCTCGGCAAGGTGCGCGAGGGCAGCCTGACCGGCCCCAACGTCCCCGGCGTGCTCGTCCGGCTCGACGACGGCCGCACGGTCACGACCGACAACATGGACAACGGCTACAGCTTCAGCGTGAGCCCGCGCTTCGCGTGCGTGACCGCCTCGAAGGCCGGCTACAACACCGTCACGCAGTGCAAGCAGGTCGAGCCCGGCATCCTCAACTACAACTCGATCGTGATGTTCCCGCTCGGCCAGGGCGTCGACGCCGGCGTCGTCGATGCGGGAATTCCCGACGGCGGTGACGGCAGCATCGACGCCGCGAACGGTGACGGCGGCGGCGGCGACGACGGCAGCGGCTCCGACGCCGGCGACGGGGGCGGCGGCGGCGACGGGTGCTGCTCGACCGGCGCGCGCGGCCGCGATCCCGTTGGGGTGGCGAGCGTCGCGCTCGTCGTGGTATTCGGCGTGAGGCGCCGTCGTCGCCGTACATGACGTCCGTCAACACCAACCTCTACACCGACGCGGGTGGCCACCTCATCGAGCGGAGCTACCGGCTCGTCGTGGTGAGCGGGCCGGACGCCGGGCTCACGCACACGGTCGAGAGCGGCACGACGATGATCGGCACCCACGCCGACAACGACGTCGTGCTCACCGACTCGACGGTGTCGCGTTACCACCTCGAGCTGCAGGTGAAGCGCGAGGGGCTCGCGGTGAAGGACCTCGACACGACCAACGGCACGCGCTGGGGCGGCGCCCGCGTGCAGGCGATCACGCTGACCGAGCCCGGCCGCCTGCGGCTCGGCAAGCACACCGAGGTCGCGATCGAGGCCGAGGACGTGCCGGCGCGGCTCGGCGAGTACACGAGCGACGCCTTCGGTCGCGTCATCGGCGCGACCCCGCCGATGAAGAAGCTGTTCGCGCTGCTCGCGCGCGTGTCGGTCACCGACGCGACCGTGCTGCTCGAGGGCGAGACCGGCACCGGCAAGGAGGCGATCGCGGAGGCGCTCCACACCACGAGCCCGCGGGCGCGTGGGCCCTTCGTCGTCGTCGACTGCGCGTCGATCCCGCGCGAGCTCATCGCGTCGGAGCTGTTCGGCCACGCGCGCGGCAGCTACACCGGCGCGATCAGCGACAAGCGCGGCCTCGTCGAGTCGGCCGACGGCGGCACCCTGTTCCTCGACGAGATCGGCGAGCTCCCGCTCGATCTCCAGCCGCAGCTCCTGCGCGCGCTCGAGAAGCGCGAGGTGCGCCGCGTCGGCGAGACCAGGCCGATCCCCGTCGACCTGCGCGTCCTCGCCGCGACGCACCGCGATCTGCGCGCCATGGTGAAGGCGGGCAGCTTCCGCGAGGACCTCTACTACCGGCTCGCCGTCGTGCGCTGCGAGGTCCCGCCCCTGCGGGCGCGCCTCGGCGACCTGCCGGCGCTGGCGCGTCACTTCGCCGAGGCCTTCGGGCGCTCCGGCTGGGACGTCTCGCCGGCGTTGCTCGAGCAGCTCTCGCGCCACGCGTGGCCGGGCAACGTGCGCGAGCTGCGCAACGT
>JAIOII010000630.1 GCA_019912685.1 Kofleriaceae bacterium | reverse complement strand
GCTGCGCAGGCGGTTGCGGCATCGAGTACACGCCGGACGCGGGCAGCGGCGGCGCGACGATCACCGGGATCGACTCCTCGCTCGCGACCGCGGTCGGCGCCGAGTCGGTGGGCGCCGGCAGCGGCAGGCGGATCACCTCGCCGTCGCGATGCGGCACCGGCGTGCGCATGAGCCGGAGCTGCTCGAGCTCGAGCCCGAGCGCGGCCGCGACCTCGGCGTCGGGCTCGTTGTACTCGTCCCACTCGCTCGGCGGCTCCTCCTCGTCGGGCGCGGCGGCGCGGTAGCCGTCGAACATCTGCCCGTCGAAGTCGAGCTCCTCCTCGGCCTTGGCCTTGTCGCGCTCGCTGATGAGCTCGGGCCGGCGGGCGCCGCCCGCGGCCTCGGCCAGCTCGTCGAGGTAGCGGGCGATGCGCACCGGCCCCGACGTGAGGCGCGCGTCGCGCAGGAAGCCCTCGAGATCGTCGGCGAGGTCGTACGCGCTCTGGTACCGGTTCTCGGGGTGGCGCTCGAGCGCGCGCATGATGATGCTCTCGAGCTGACCCGGGAAGTCGCGGCGCACGAAGGTCGGCGGCTCGACCGTGCCCTCGGTGAGGCGCCTCACGACCTCGTGCGCGGGCCCCTTGAACAGGCGCTTGCCGACGGTGATCTCGTAGAGCACGACGCCGAGCGAGAAGATGTCGCTCCGATGATCGACGCTCGCGCGGCTCGCCTGCTCCGGCGACATGTACGAGAGCTTGCCCGGGATCGTGCCTTCCTCGCGCTGGCGCTGCCCCGAGGCGCGCGCGATGCCGAAGTCGATGATCTTGAGGAAGCCGTCCTCGGTGACGAGCAGGTTGGTCGGCGAGATGTCGCAGTGGACGATCTCGAGCGCGGGGCCGCCGTGCGGGTGATCGGCGCGCTCGGCCGGGCCGCGCTTGGCGTGGAAGTACCCCATGCCGGCGGCCGCCTGGCGGATGAGCTCGACGGCGTGGGGCAGCGGCAGGAAGCGCTCGTGCGCGAGGCCGCGGCGGCAGAGCTGGTTGAGCTCCTCGCCGACGATGTACTCCATCGCGATGTACGGCACGCCGCCCTCCTCGTCGACGTCGTAGACGTGGACGATGTTCGGGTGGTTGAGCACGGCGCCGATGCGCGCCTCGTCGAGGAACATCTCGACGATGCGCGGATCCTCGGCGAGCTCCGGCTTGAGCCGCTTGATGACGATGTCCTTCTCGAACCCCGCCATCGCGTTCTGGCGCGCGAGGTAGATCTCGGCCATGCCGCCGGTCGCGAGCGGGCGCAGGAGCCCGTAGCGCGACCCGAACGGCACCGGCCCGTCGAACGCGACGGAAGGAAGATTCACGGCGCCGCCTCCTGCAGGGCCCGCTGCGTCGCGGCGATCGCCGCCTGCGCCGGCCCCGCCGCATCTGCCAGCTCGACCGGGTCGTAGCTCGGCGTCGCCTCGGCGCCGAGCGCGCCGAGCACGGCGGTCGCGCCCTCGCCGAGGCCGGCGAGGTCGTAGCCGCCCTCGAGGGCGACGACCCAGCGGCCGCCCGCGACCTCGTCGGCGACGGCGCGCATCCGCGTCGCCATCCCGATGAAGCCCATGCGGGTGACGCGCATCGCGGCGAGCGGATCGGCGTGGTGCGCGTCGAAGCCGGCCGAGACGAGCACGAGGTCGGGCCGGAACGCGCGCAAGGCCGGCAGCATCACGTGATCGAACGCGGCGAGGTAGTCACGATCGCCCGAGCCCGCCGGCAGCCCGACGTTCACCGTCGCGCCGCGCGCGTGCGGCCCGCCGATCTCGTCGGGCGCGCCGGTGCCGGGATAGAACGGGAACTGGTGCACCGAGAGGTACATGACGCTCGGGTCGTCCCAGAAGATCTGCTGCGTGCCGTTGCCGTGGTGGACGTCCCAGTCGACGATGGCG
>JAIOII010000629.1 GCA_019912685.1 Kofleriaceae bacterium | reverse complement strand
GTCTTGCCCACCGACGCCATCACCTCGTCGTCGATGAAGAAGTTGCCGGTGCACTCGCGCGACGGACGATTCAGGATCACGTGGGCCGCGTCGCCCATGATCTCGGGCTTGCGCGAGCCGCGGACGATCGCGTCGCCGCCGAGGAGGTTCTTGACCGCCGCCGTCGCGATCGTCGAGCGCGGCCAGAGCGCGTTGAACGCGATGCCGTCCTTGCGGAACTCCTCGGCCATGCCGAGGACGCACAGGCTCATGCCGAACTTCGCCATCGTGTAGGCGACGTGCGGGGCGAACCACTTGGCCTCGGTGATGCTCTTGATCGGCGGCGACAGGTTGAGGACGTGCGGGTTCGCCGCCTGCTTCAGGTGCGGGACGCACAGGGCCGAGCACACGAACGTGCCGCGCGTGTTGATGCCGTGCATCAGGTCGTAGCGCTTCATCGGCGTCGACGTCGTGCCGGTCAGGTGGATCGCGCTCGCGTTGTTCACGAGGATGTCGAGGCCGCCGAAGGTCTCGACCGTCTTCTGCACCGCGGTCGCGACCTGGTCCTCGAAGCGGATGTCGGTGACGAGCGGCAGCGCCTTGCCGCCGGCCGCCTCGATGTCCTTGGCCGCCGTGAACACGGTGCCGGGCAGACGCGGGTCCGGCTCGGCGGTCTTGGCGACGATGGCGACGTTGGCGCCGTCGCGCGCCGCGCGCAGCGCGATGGCGAGGCCGATGCCGCGGCTGGCGCCGGTGATGAAGAGGGTCTTGCCTTTGAGCGACATCGGTTCTCGTCCCTGTCGTGGGCGTCAGGCGCCCGGGGTCTGATCGAGGCCGTCCCAGTACGGGTCCCGCACCTCGGAGTACGCCTTGCCGAGCATCTGGGCGCCGGCGAGGCCGGTGACCACGCCCGCGCCGTAGAGGAAGAACGGCCACCCGACGCCGCCGCTCATGATGTCCTTCGGGATCGCGCCGAGGAAGACGCAGCCGGAGACGAGCGAGAGGCACAGCGCGAGGAGCGCGACGGTCGTGAGCGGGATCGGCGTCCGGATGAACTTGTCCTTGAACGCGAGGCCGCCCGCCGCGGCGAGCGCGCCCGCCGCGATCACCGAGAAGAAGAGCGTCGCGATGCCCGCGTACGCGAACGTGCCGAGGATCTGGTCCGACTCGGAGCGGTACTGGTTGTACATGTCGACCACGTTCAGGTTCGACTCGCTCTCGTCGCCGGAGGACGTGAAGACCAGGCTGATCCCCGCGTCCGCGCCGCGTGGCGCCCGCATCCAGTTGAACCCGAGGCACGGCAGCAGCACCAGCACCGCCGCGACGATGCACACCACACGCGCGGTCTTCCTGCGCTTGACGGTCAGCTCGTCGGCGTCCGTGTTCATGGTCGATCAGCCTCCGCGCGGACTGTGCCGATTCGTCACGTCCGGGTCAAGGTCGACAGGACCTTGCCCATCTCCGCGTACTCGTTGTGCGCGCCGCTCCACAGGTCGTCGACGGTCATCGACCGCCCCTCGCGCGCCGCGATCACCGCCGCCCGCACGATCGCGTTCTTGATGTAGCCGCCGGTCATCTCGAAGCGCTCGGCGAGCCGGTCGAACGGCGCGTCGGCGAGCGCGGTCTCCGGCGGCAGGAGCTTCTTCCACAGCTCGGCGCGCTCGGCGACCTCGGGCTCCGGGAACCGGACGCGGAAGTTGAGGCGGCGCTGGAGCGCCTGATCGATCGAGCTCTCGAAGTTCGTGGTGAGCACGCTCACCCCGTCGAACGACTCCATGCGCTGGAGGATGTAGTTGACCTCGAGGTTGGCGTAGCGGTCCTGCGCGCTCCTCACCTCGGTGCGCTTGCCGAACAGCGCGTCGGCCTCGTCGAAGAGCAGCATCGCCGCCGCGTCCTGCGCCTCGTCGAAGATCTTGCCGAGGTTCTTCTCGGTCTCGCCGACCCACTTCGACACGACCTGCGACAGGTCGATGCGGATGAGCTCGAGGCCGAGCTCGGACGCGACCACGCTCGCCGCCATGGTCTTGCCCGTGCCCGGCTCGCCCGAGAACAGGGCCGACACGCCGCGCGAGATGCCGAGGTGACGCTGGTAGCCCCAGCGCTCGAGGATCTGCGCGCGCTGGCCGACCATCGCGATCATGTCGCGCAGCGCCTCGACGACGTCGTCGGGCAGCACCATCTCCTCGAAGCGCGCCTTGCGCGTGAGCACGGAGCCGAACGCGCCGAGCCGGATCGACAGGCGCCGGGTCACCGCGTCCTCGAGGGTGTCGCGATCGATCGCGCCGCCGCGCGCGGCGGCGAAGC
>JAIOII010000628.1 GCA_019912685.1 Kofleriaceae bacterium | reverse complement strand
CGCTCGCCGGCGCGGAACGCGGCCTCGGCCGCGGCGAGCCCGGCCGACAGGGACAGCGCGTCGCGCCGCTCGGCCGGTGACAGGTACGCGTTGCGCGAGCTCATGGCCAGCCCGTCCGGTTCCCGGACGATCGGCATCCCGACGATCTCGACGCCCTGATCGAGGTCGCGCACCATCCTCCGGATCACCGCGAGCTGCTGGAAGTCCTTCTCGCCGAAGAACGCGACGTGGGGCTGGGTGAGGTTGAACAGCTTGGTCACCACCGTCGCGACGCCGGCGAAGTGCCCGGGCCGCTTCTCGCCGCACAGGGGCTTCGCCAGCTCGCGCACCTCGACGAAGGTCTGCGCGCCCGCCGGGTACATCGCCGCGACGTCGGGGCAGAACGCGAGATCGACGCCGCACGGCCGCGCCTTGGCGAGGTCGCCGTCCTCGTCGCGCGGGTACCGCGACAGGTCCTCGCTCGGCCCGAACTGGGTCGGGTTGACGAAGATCGTGAGGATGACGACGTCGGCGCGCGCCCGCGCCGCGCGCAAGAGCGACAGGTGGCCCTCGTGCAGGTAGCCCATCGTCGGCACGACGGCGATGCGCAGGCCGTCGCGCCGGATGTCCTCGACGCGCGCGCGCATGGCGCGCGGTTCGCGGATGATCTCGAACGGCAGGCGCGACGGCGCGCCGGAATCGGATCGACCGGCGCTCATGGTCGGGCCTTACTTCGCGGCGCCCGACGAGTAGAGGCTCATCGGCTTGGCCGGCTCGCCGATCGTCGAGAAGCTCTCGGCCGCCGACGGAAACGCGCCCGAGCGGACGTCGTCGATGAAGCGCGCGCACGCGTCCTTGATCGTCGCGCCGACGTCGGCGTAGCGCCGGACGAACTTGGGCTTGAAGCGGTCGTCCATGCCGAGGAGGTCGTAGATGACCAGCACCTGGCCGTCGCACCCGGCGCCGGCGCCGATGCCGATCGTCGGGATCGAGAGCGACGCCGTGATCTCGGCGGCGACCTCGGTCGGCATGCCCTCGAGCACGATCGCGTACGCGCCGGCGGCCTCGAGCGCCTTGGCGTCGGCGACCAGCCGCGCCGCACCGGCGGCGTCCTTGCCCTGCACGCGGAAGCCGCCCATCTGGTGGAACGACTGCGGCGTGAGCCCGATGTGGCCCATCACCGGGATGCCGGTGGCGACGAGGCGCGCGACCAGCTCGGCGTGCTGCGCGCCGCCCTCGAGCTTGACCGCGTGGCAGCCGCCTTCCTTGATGAGGCGCCCGGCGTTCCTCACGCCGACCTCGACCGACTCCTGGTACGTCATGAACGGCATGTCGCCGACGATCTGCGCGCGGCGCGCCCCGCGGGCGACGGCGCGGCAGTGATAGATCATCTCGTCGAGCGTGACGGGGAGCGTCGTGTCGTGCCCCTGCACGACCATGCCCAGCGAATCGCCGACGAGGAGGATGTCGGCGCCGGCCTCGTCGAGCAACCTGGCGAAGGTCGCGTCGTAGGCCGTCAGCATCGTGATTCGCTCGTTCCGCCCCTTGGCCGCACGAAGGGTGTGGATCGTGACTCGCTGACTGCTCATGTTGTCCTGGGTCGCCGTCCGTGGAGTGGATCGACGCCTACCGACATCATGGGGGCGTTTTCACTCGGCTGCAACCACCGGGATGCGAACGGTGGAATACGTGTTGGCGGGAGGTCGAGGGAGGCTCAGCGCCATGCCCGCTTTCTCGAGGCATTCCAGCGCCTGGTTGCGCGCCGTGTCGGCGACGCCGGGCTCCCACACGTGCGGCACGGCGAAGACGCCGGGCTGGTCGAGCGTCGACACGCGCGGCGAGAGGATGACCGGGCCGGGCGGGCGGTAATGCCCGCGCCGGATGCTGGTCGGCGGCTTCGCCGGCGTCACCGGCCTGATCGGCTTGATCGGCTTCGGCGCCGGCAAGGCCTTCACCGGGCCCATCTGCGTGATGCGCAGCTCGACGTAGACCTCGGGCACGCTCGCGACGCACGCGCGCAGGGCCGGCATCGCCGCGCGCACCGCCTTCTCGATCGCCGGGCGATCGCCCGAGCCCTGCAGCTCGACGTGCGACGCGAGGTCGACGTCGACGAGCGCGTCGACGTGCTCCTGCGCGCGCGCGCGCCACGGATCGTCGGGCGGCGCCTTGGCGAGGTACGTGCGGAAGAGCGCGAGCGCGCGGCCTGGACGGTGGCGCCAGCCGAACGCCTGCAGGTACCAGCTGTCGTGCGCCGGCACGTACGGCAGCTCCGAGAGCCCGGTGACCGACATGATGTCGCCGGCGTCGGCGGCGATCGCGTCGGCGTCGCCGGGGCGGCGCGCGCGGTCGTAGGCGATCGCGAGCAGCCAGCGCGCGCGCCGGCCGCCGATGCGC
>JAIOII010000627.1 GCA_019912685.1 Kofleriaceae bacterium | reverse complement strand
ACCGCCTCGAGTACCCGAACGGCGGCGCCGACGTCCTCTCGGCCTTCACCCTGCGCGGGAACTGCGGCGGGATGTGGGCCTTCGGAGAGCGCACGCCGGTGAAGGACTGCATCGGCCACGCGCTCGGCTGCCTCGGCATCGATCGCAAGCAGCCCGGGTACAAGGGCGTGAACGGCGAGTGGCTCAACTGCGCCGCGATCTTCGCCGACGCGCTCGGCGCGCACCGCTTCTTCGAGCGCGTCGAGGACGAGGACGCGAAGCCCGGCTACGTGCTCGTCGACCGCAAGCACATCGGGATCATCGTGCGGCCGATGCTCCGCTGGTGGGTCGACAAGGACGGTGACGGGAAGCGCGAGGCCGGCGAGGACATGGCGTTCGACCTGCTCGTCTCCGACTGCTCGCCGCGGCACGGTCGCGAGTCCGCGGTGGGGCTCGGCGGGCGGTGGTCGCGCGAGTGCATCGTGGCGCGCCCGGTGTGGATCGCGGGGCCAACCTGAACGACTCGCTTCGGCAAATTGGCCGAGGCCGTCGCGCGCGCGTATCCATGCCCACTATGGACGTCGACTTCGATCTGGAGCCTGCGAACGACGCACCTGTGGCGCGGACGACGTTCATGGAGCAGACGAGCCGACGATTTCGCATCATCGGCGCCGGCGGCGAGAGTGGCGGAAAGGTCAGCGTCTATGACTACCAGAGCGAGACGCAGTTCACTCTCTCGGCCGAGCGTGCGCGCGTCGTCGAGGCAGGGAAGCATCTCTTCGAGGACGTGATCGCCCTGGTCCACGTCGAGCGCGACGTGGACACGCTCAAGATTCACGGCGGGAAGCTGATCTCGATGGAACACGTAGCACGCGGGTGGACGACGCAGGGAGTGCTCGAATGGCTCGATGACGTGTTGCGGCACGGTGCGGTATGGCGACGATCCCGATCGCGCCGGGCGTGAGGTTCGGCCTGTGGACGGTGATCGGCCGAGCCGCCGTCGAGCGCGGGCGTGGCCGCTGGACCTGCCGCTGCGAGTGCGGCACCGTGCGCGACGTCCTCGCCCAGACGCTGCGGCGCTGCTCGAGGAGCTGCGGCTGTGCCCGGTTGCAGCACATCGCTGAGGCCGTGCAGCGCCACGAGCGCGCGCCGCGCCGCACGCCCGACGGTCGCCGCTCACCCACCTACAACAGCTGGCGCGGGATGCTCTCGCGGTGCCAGTACCGGCGCGACCCGTACTACGCCGACTACGGCGGCCGCGGGATCGCGGTGTGCGCGCGCTGGCGCGGCGACCGCGGCTTCGAGCACTTCCTCGCCGACATGGGCGAACGGCCCGAGGGCACCACGCTCGACCGCAAGGACGTCAACGGCAACTACGAGCCGGGGAACTGCCGGTGGGCGACGCCGAAGGAGCAGCGAGCGAACCAGCGGCCGCGCGCGTCGCGCGACGACGACGCCGAGACGTGGTGGGGGCTCGAGGAGGACGGCGCCGGCGCCGCGCCGTTCTGACGTCAGGGCCGGCTGCGACGCTCGGGCGATGAGCACCCCAGCGCCCTGCCCTCACGACAACATCGGACCAGCCGACGGGCCGCCCGGCGCCGCCTGCCTGGACTGCGGCGAACAGGTGCCGTGCCCGCATCCGCGCCGCGCGCGCCTCAAGCGCAATCCAGTCTCCGGTGACCCCGTGACGGGACCCGCCGCGAGAGCGCAGTGCGGCTGGTGCGGCGAGGTCGTCCCGTAAGCCGCTTCGTGTGCACCACGTGTGCAGTCACCTCGTGTGCGCACCGTTTCCTGCACACGCGACCGTGTCGCGTGTAGCAACGGTTCCCGCAAGTTACCGACGACAAACACGCCATCGCCTCGTTAGGAAACCGTCGCTCTATCCAACTGAGCTATGGGACCCGAGCCGCGCGCCGGGCACGCGGCGGAGCACAGTCTGCCCGAGCGGGCGGGATGCGGCAAGGCACCCGGCGGCGCCGGGAGGGCGTAGTGTCGGCGCATGGGCGTCGGCCTCTACCTCCGCGGACGAAGCGCGACGAAGGACTGGATCCCGCAGCTGCGCGGCGTGCTCGGACACGTGACCCATCCGGCTGCGGAGCGCATCGAGGTCACCGACGAGGGCGTCGTGTCGGCGACGACCACGCCGGCGGGCCCGGGCTATCACGTCGCCGTGTGCGACGCGATCGACGCGGCGAGCCGCGCCCTCGCGATCACGTGGGACCGGCCCGCCGCCGCTGACGAGGACGGCGGCGGCGACGAGACCGGCTACTTCTTCGAGCGCGACCTCGCCGCGGTCGAGCGCCACATGCTGCAGTGGCTCCGCACGATCGCGCAGTGGGTGCTCGAGAACGACGCCGACGGCATCCACCTCGCCCTGCCGATCGAGCACCAGTACCAGATGAAGGGCGTGCTCACGCCCACCGGGCCGCGCGACGCCGCGTGGTTCCGCGCCGTCGTCGACGATCCGCGCACCGGGATCGACTTCTTCCCGTGGTGGTCGCCCGGCGACAACGCCGCCGCGCTGCTCGGGCGCGCGCGCTGCCTCATGTGGACCGAGATGCGCTGGCGCATGCCGGAGACCCACGAGGAGGACGAGCTCGAGAGCGACATCATCGAGCTCCTCGAGCAGGCGTGGGCGCTCGATCCGACGCTCGACTATCCCGTCCGCGAATGGGCCGGGCTCCCCGGCGACATCCCCGACGAGGTCCACGCGCGCGCCGCGAAGGCGACCGGCCCGCTCCTCGGCTACCGCCGGTACCCCGTGCGCGTGCGGCTCGCGGGCGGCTGGTCCGTCGAGATCCCCGGCGAGTTCAGCGAGAGCTGGGAGGACGGCACGTGGAGCGCCTGGCACGACGGCCGCACCGTCTGGTTCGACGGCTTCGAGCGCGCCGCACCGGCCGCGGAGCTGGTCGAGGCCGCGCCGGCCGACGGCGACGTGCTGCGGCGCCAGGACGGCGACGTCCTCAAGAAGGGCTACCTGACCCTCGGCGACGACGGCTACACGCTCTCGACCCGCAACGCGATCGACGGGAAGCTGTGCCTGTCGACGATCGTCTATCCCGACGAGGAAGATCGCGACTGGGCGATGCACGCCTGGGCATCACTACGGAACGGCTGAGCCGTCGCCATCACGCGGGCGCGAGCGGCGACCAGCAGTAGCCGCAACGCGTGGCGGCGCGCATGCCGAGCTTGCCGCACCCCGGGCAGGCGCGCACCTCCGGCTCGGGACCGAGGTCGAGCGCGAGGACGAGCCGATCCCAGATGGCGCGCGGCTGTTCGCCGGCGTCGGCGAGGGCAAGCTGCATCTCGGTCACCAGGCCGCGCAGCTCCGAGCGTTTCGCCTCGGGGTGCGAGCTCATCGCGCCACCGCCTGCATTCGCACCAGCCCGATGGCCGGGTGCTCGCGGCGGAGGTAGGCCCGCAGCTCGTTGGCGATGCTCGCGGGCACGGTGTCGGCGATCGCGGCGAGCCGCGGGTTGTAGCGAGACTCTCCGAGCCGGTCGATCGCGTCGAGCGGCGTCGCCGCCTCGCTCACCCGGCGACCGGCGTCACGCAGGGACCGCGCGGTCTCGATCCGTCGCAGCGGCATCGGATCGACGAGCAGCACGTGATCCACGTCCTCCGCCTCGCGCGCGGCGTGGAGCTCCGCGTCGATCCACGTCGCGAAGTCCGACGGGACGGCCTCGAAGCAGATCGCGAGCTGGCCGTCGGCGTCGCACCGCACGACCCGTCCCGTGATGGTCCACCAGCCGCCGCGCGCGCCGTCGAACCGGAGATCGAGGCTCAACCGGTCCGCCACCCGGTACTCGCCGGCCGGCCCGGCCAGGCGGAATCGCACGCCGGAGGTCGAGACATCGACGACCTTGCCGCGTCCGCCTGCGCTTCCCTGGACGACGACCCGTCCCCGCGCCCGCACGCGAGCACACCCTCGCCGGTTCATGATCATTCGTTCACCCTGCATCGCCCACCTGCCTTCCTCGCCGGCACTATGGACCGGGGCGTCGTCGGGCCCCGTCAGCGTTCGGTCACAATGCGGGCTAACGGTCGAAGATCACGGCGCACCGTGGCCACTCATTTCGGGGTTGCGGCAGCGAAGCCCGCTCGCATAGGGTCGGCCCCATGCGCAGACTCACCTACCTTATCCTCCCTGCCCTGACTGCCGCGCTGGCGCTCGCCGCCTGCGGCGGCGACGACGGCGACGACGGCAACAACCCCGACGCCGGTCCCGACGCGCCCGCCGGCGGCGTGTGCGGCGTCGAGACGACCACGCTCTCGACCTATCCCGCGACGTTCTCCGGCTCCGTCATCACCGGCGGCGACGAGCTCGATGTCGCCGAGGGTGCCTGCGCCGACGAGCGCGGCTGGTACGGCCCCTACGGCCCCGATCAGGTGATCGCGCTGACCGGCCTCACCGCCGGCACGACGTACGTCCTCGAGCTCACGACGAACGAGGACCTGGGCATGTACGTCACCGAGACCTGCGCCGACGGCGGTCCCGCCGCCGGCTCGTGCCTCCTCCTCGTCGACGAGTCGCTCCGCAACGAGGCCGGCGAGTTCGTCGCGCCCGCCAGCGGCTCGGTGTTCGTCATCATCGACACCGCCGACGGCATCACGCTCTCCGACGGCAACTACCAGCTCGGCGTCCGCGCCGCGGAGTGCACGACCAACGCGCAGTGCACGGGGGACGAGCCGATCTGCAGCGCCAACTTCGAGTGCGTGCAGTGCACGGGCGCGTTCCACTGCACGGCGAGCGCCACGCCGGTCTGCGACGGCGCCACCAACACGTGCGTCGCCGGCAACGCCCAGTGCACGGGCGACGACGCCGCCGAGCCCGACGACGGCCCGGCCGCCGCGACCACGCTCACCTTCCCGACGATGAACACGCCGACGACCACCACCGGCTCGGTCTGCAGCCTGCCCGCGATCGAGGGCGACTGGTACAAGGTCACCGCCGCCGCCGCCGGCTCGCTGCGCGTCGGCGTGTCGTGGAACGACATGGCGGCGGATCTCGACGTCCTCGTCTACAACAGCATGGGCCAGGTGGTGGCGCAGGGCGTCGCCAGCGGCGCCGGTCCCGAGGCCGCGCTCGCGACCATCCCCGCCGCCGGCGATTACTTCATCGAGGTCTACCAGTACGAGCCCGCCGACTCGGCGCCGGCGACCGCGTACGCGCTGACCCTGTCCTTGCCGGAGTGCGAGACCTCGTTCGAGTGCACGACGTCGGGCGAGCCGATCTGCTCGGTCGGTGAGTGCGTCGCCGGGCCGGCCCAGTGCACGGACGACGACGCCGCCGAGCCCGACGACGGCCCCGCCGGCGCGCGCGACCTCACGCCGGCCGCCGTCGGCATGACCGCGACGCTCACCGGCAAGATCTGCAACACGCCGTCGTCGGAGTCCGACTGGTACCGCGTCACCACCACGGCTCCGGGCGAGGGCCTCGTCGCCAACCTGTCGTGGGCCACGGGCCCCGACATCGACGTGTACATCTACGACGGCACCGGCCGCCTCCTCGGCACGAGCTTCTGGCTCAACCCCGAGATCGTGACGGTCACGCACCTGCCGGCCGGCACGTACTACCTCGGCGTGTACCGCGCCGGCACGGCGACCGCGCCGGCGTACGACTACACGCTCGCCGTCACGCGCACGCTGGTCCAGACCTGCACGACGAGCGCCGACTGCGCGGCGACGTACAAGACGCAGCTCTACCGCGGCGCGTGCAACACCGGCGTGTGCGAGTTCATCCCCGCCGGCACCCGCGCTGACGGCGTCGCGTGCGACTCCGCCGACGACTGCATGTCGGGCGACTGCTCGTACATCGCGTTCGAGGCCGACGCGCAGGACAGCGTGTGCACGCGCACCTGCGCCAGCAACGCCGACTGCTCGAGCATCACCGGCACGGTGTGCTCGACGGGCTTCAGCACGAACGTCTGCCTGCCGAGCTGCACGACGGACCTCGAGTGCGGCGCGAACGTGAACAGCTCCATGCTCGACAGCGGCGAGCCCTGGAACTACTTCACGTGCACGACCGCCTCGGGCGCGTGCTCGCCGTGATGAAGATTCGTTGATCGGAGAGGCGCCCACTACGCAAGGAAGGCCTCAGGCATCAGGCCTCAGGTCCCAGACGAAGAAGGCCTCAGGATCCCCTCCTGAGGCCTTCTTCTTTCTTCCTGACGCCTGATGCCTGAGGCCTTCCTTGCGTAAAGGGCACTGAAGCCTCACCGAACTCTCCCCGTCAGGGCAGCTTCGGCTCCTCGAGCTTCTCCGCGCAGTCCAGGCTCTCGAGGAACTTGACCACGTCGGCG
>JAIOII010000626.1 GCA_019912685.1 Kofleriaceae bacterium | reverse complement strand
GTCGATCTCGCCGCCCCGGCGACGCGCGCCGCGGTCTGCGCCCGCTGCCACGCCTCTCCGCCGACCCGGCTTCGCCCGCTCGACCTCACCAGGCCGGTGCACCCGGTCCGGGCGAACGCAGCTCCAGGAGCATGACGATCGCGTCCTCGTCGTCGTCGCCGTAGTACCCGCGGCGCATCGCGACGTCGACGAACCCGAACCGGTGATACAGGCCGACGGCGGCCTCGTTGCCCGCGCGCACCTCGAGCGTGACGAGCCGTGCGTCTCGCCCCCGCGCGCCGTCGATCAGGTGGCGCAGGAGCGCCTCGCCGACGCCGCCGCGCCGCGCGTCGGGGTGCGTCGCGATCGCGAGCAGGTGCACCTCGTCGGCGACGAGCCAGTAGTTCACGTAGCCGACGACGTCGGCGCCGCGGCGCGCGACCTCGAGCCGCGCCTGCGCGCGTCCGAGCTCGTCCTCGAACGTCTGCCGCGACCACGGCGTCTTGAACGAGTGGCGCGAGATCTCGTCGATCGCGTCGAGGTCCGCCGCGGTCGCCGGCGCGATCACGACGGCCCCGGGATGGACCGCCCTCATGCCTGGGCCTTCGGCGGGAACGCCGCCCTCGCGATCGCGCGCCACAGCTCGTCGAGGCCGAGGCCCTCGTGCGCCGAGAACAGGATCGGCCTGGCCAGCGCCGGCCCCTTGCCGAGGTCCTTCTGCAGCTTCGCCGCGATCGGCTGGCGCTGCGCCTTGCCGAGCTTGTCCGCCTTGGTCAGGACCGGGATGACGGTGATGTTGCGCGCGAGGAGCCACGGCGCGAAGTCGAGCTCCTCGTCCTCGGCGCCGCGCCGGATGTCGACGAGCAACACGACGGCACGCAGCGCGCTGCGCCCCTCGAGGTAGCTCTCGATGAGCGGCCGCCACGACTCGCGCATCGATCGGTCGACCTGCGCGTAGCCGTACCCGGGCAGGTCGACGAGCGCGAGCGGGCCCCCCTTCGCCGGCTCGACCCGGAACCAGTTGATGAGCCGCGTGCGTCCCGGCGTGCGCGAGGTGCGCGCGAGGTCGGCGCCGCACAGCGCGTTGATGAGCGACGACTTGCCGACGTTCGAGCGCCCGGCGATCGCGACCTCCGGCAACGCCGCGTCGGCCGGCGGAAAGTCCTTGGGAGCGGCCGCCGAGACGACGAACTTCGCGGAGCGAGGGCGGGTGGAGGGCATGGCGCCAGGGAGGCTACTGGATCATGCCGTCGACCGGCACGCTGTCGCGATCCCGCACCAGCACGACCGTCGTCGTCACCGCGCCCGCGACGATCACGCCGGCCGCCGCCGCGACGTACCAGCGCTTGTACCACCTGTCCTCGCCCTGGCCGGGCTTCGTCAGCTCGGCGTTCACCTTGATGTTGGCGTCGGGCGCGATGTCGACCTCGGCGCGGAACGTCTGGAACCCGACCTTCTTCACCTCGATCGGGTAGGTCGCCGGCGCCGGCACGCGCAGGTCCGGGATCGGCGACAGGCCGCGGCGCGTGCCGCCGACCGACACGTCGGCGCCGTCGACGTTCACCCGGATCGCGATGATGCCGAAGCGCACGAAGTCCTCGACGGGCAGGACCCGCCCGAGGTACACGGCCAGCTCGTCGTCGCTCGGCGCGGCGTCGGCCGCCAGCGCTTCGGCGAGGCGCGATCGCACCTTCCCGGTGCGGCTGTCGATGCGCTGCACCGTGAGGATGACGTCGCCGAGCTCGCTGACCCCGATCAGGAGCACCTCGGCGACCTTCAGCTTCTGACCGATCCGGCCGATGCAGCCGGCCTCGCCGTCACACGCGACCACGTCGGCGACGAGCGACGCGCCGTACCGCTGGCCCGCCTGGTCGTCGCCGAGCACCTGGAGCGACGTCCGCACGCTCATGACCTCGGCGATCTTCCGCCCGATCTGCGGCAGCGCCGTCGACTCCGAGCGGAACTCGAGCACCGCCACCGCGCGCCTCGGATCCTCGGCGCGCGCCGCGCGCGTGGACCCCATCACGCCGGCGAGGGCGAGCATCACGACGACGGCGTGCTTCACGGCGCTCCGTAGATGGCGGACACGCCGCCGAGCTCGAGATCGGTCATCGGCTCGAGCAGCCCGGGCGGCGACACGCACACCCAGTCGGCGTAGAGCCACGACGCCGCCGACGTGCACCCGGTGCCCATCTCGCTCGACGGCTCCATGCACACCTTGCAGCGCGTCCGCACCACCTGCTCGACGCGCGAGGTCTGGGTCGACACCACGAGCATGCGGCTACCGTGCAGGACGATCGGCGGGATGACCGGGAACGTGCCGAGCAGGCCGGCGTCGATGATGAGCGGCGGGTGGTTGTAGAGCTCGGTGACGGCGAGCGTCAGCTGATCGCCGGTCGGCGTCACCGCCATGCCCTGGATCGCGGCGTTCTTCGCGTTGGTCGTCTGCGAGATCGAGCTGATGTCGTCGTCGCGCGTGAAGATCGTCTCCGACAGCTCGGGCAGGTCGAAGCGCGCGCTCGTGTCGGTGGTCAGGTCCCAGCCGATGATCTCGGGGATCGCGCCGGTCGCGGTGTACTCCTCCTGCCCGTTGGTCCCCGGCACGGCCTGCACGACGCCCGGGCGCATGCCGGCGATCCACGCCCGGTCGGCGAGCGAGGTCGTCACGGTCGGCGCCGTCACCGTCGTCACCGTCTCCACGATGCGGTCGGGATCGAGGCCGACGAGCAGCGAGCGGTTGCCGCAGACCCCGGCGGCCACGATGCGCGGCCGCGTCGGCGAGCCGGCGATGTCGGCGACGCCGCCGCCCGGATCGATCTCGCGGCCCGCGGTCTCCGGCTCGCCCGGGCGGATGACCACGAGCTTCGACGCCCGCGGGCACTGGAGCGCCGACCG
>JAIOII010000625.1 GCA_019912685.1 Kofleriaceae bacterium | reverse complement strand
GCGCAAGCTCGGCACCTACGGCTCGAGCCAGGGCTGGGACTGAGCTCGGGGCCGGGACTGGCGCGTCACGGGTAGTCGAACGAGATCGCGTCGAGGAACGACTTGTAGGTCGCGTCCATGCGCCGCCCGTAGTTGCGGCGGCACACGTCGAAGCCGCAGCGGAAGAGATCGAAGTACTCGCGGTACCCGATGTGCGTCGCCGCGACGCGGCCGCCGATGTGCCACGGGCCGCCGCTCTGGCCCGGCGACGAGTCGATGTGCTCGGTCTCGACCCACGAGCCGTTGACGTAGGCCGAGCCCGACATGCCGCACAGCGTGGTGCCGCCCGTGGGCGAACCCGGGCACGTCACGGAGCTCGGCGGATCGCCCGGGTACCCGTGCAGCGCGTAGGTCGTGTTGCCGGGGTTGACCAGGACACCCTGGTTGGTCGCCGGCTGCCCCATCCAGTTGGGCGCGCGGTGACACGGCCACGTGTCGACCACGGCCATGTCGAGGTTCGGGTCGGCGGTGGACACGTACCCCGAGGGGATCGCGGCCAGGAAGTTGTTGCTCGACGACGCGTCGTCGTTGCGGCAGTCGAACGAGCCGAACGGCAGGAGGCTGCCGTTGCGCGCCGGCTCGAAGATCATGCGGCGGGCCACCGCGCCGGAGCTCTCGCGGATGCAGTGGCCGGCGAGGACGAAGGTCCACGGACCGACGTAGGTGCCGGAGCACTGGCCCCACGAGCCGTTGGAGAACTGCATGAAGACGCGCGCCATCGCGCGGAACGGCGCCACCGTCGTGTTGGTGACGCGGGTGCGGCCGTCGGTGCCGATGATGCGGGGCAGGGCGGTGAGGTCGCCGGGCGCCGGATCCTCGAACCGATCCGGCGTCGGCTCGGCGCCGGCGGCCTGGGCGCGCACCATCGCGAGCGCGTCGCGCGGCACGGTGTCGGCGGCTTCCCAGTTGGGCTCGCGCGTCGTGTAGACCTTGCCGTCGCGGTCGAACACCACCGGGCGCAGCGCCTCCGCGAGCTCCTCGCGGCTGCGCTGCTCGAGCGGCAGCGCGGCGGCGCGCTTGGCCGCTCGCGGCGCCAGGTCGTAGGGCACGAGATCCAGGTTGCCGCCGGCGGCGGCGCGTTCGAGCGCCTCCTCGCCGCCGAGCTCCTCGGGCGGCGTGCTGATGCTGTCGTCGTCGAGGCAGCCGCTGAGCGCGAGCCCCTGGGTGAGCGCCAGCGCCGCGGCGCCGGCCGTGTACACGAATCGCTTCGACATCGTTCCTCCTCCTGCGACGGCGGTAAGCAGGTGCCGTCGTCGTCGGAGTGACGCGCACGCGGTGCGAGCTTCCCGGGCATCGTGCGGCGCTGCGCGGTCGGATCCGGCAGCGGCTGGCAAGCGCGCGCGACCGCGCGCTCAGCGGAGGTCGTCGCCTTCGACGACGCGATCGGCCGCCCCGTCGAGGGCGAGGCGAACGAGCGCGGCGGCGAGCACGTCGGGCGTCGTCGAGCGGTAGCGCGCGCGGAGGCGCCTGGCGCCGAGCAGGCCCGCGACCGAGAGCACGCCGTCCATGACGGCGCCGGCGGCGCGCTCGGCGGGCCGCTCGTCGTCGCGGCCCTCGCCCGTGATCACCGACGGGCGCGCGATCACCCACGGGAGACCGCTCGCGCGCACCGCGTCCTCGGCGCGGCCGCGCGCCTTCAGGTACGCCGACGTCGCTCTCGTCGAGGCGCCGACCGACGACAGGTACACGAAGCGCGGCTTCGCGCCCGACCCGACCGCCGCGTCGACGAGCCGCCGGGTCAGGCCGTAGTCGACCGCGTCGTAGATGTTGCCCGCGACGCCGTCGGCCTTCGCGCGCCCGCGCGTCGTGCCGATCAGGCAGAGGACGTGCGTGACGGCCGCGCGGCGCATCGCCGCCGCCAGCG
>JAIOII010000624.1 GCA_019912685.1 Kofleriaceae bacterium | reverse complement strand
CCTGCATGACCCGGCTCTGGCGCGAGCGGCAGCCGCGAGCGCTGTTCGCGGCGGAAGCGGAGCGCGCTGCGCGCGGCCCCGGCCCCTGCGACGTCTTCTTCGAGCGCGCGCCTGGGGTGCTGGCGTGCGACCGCACGCCGCTCGCCGTCCGCAGCCGGCTCGCCGGCGAGCTGATGGCGCTGCGCACGCACTGGGACGAGGACGGCGTCGCGCGCACGCCGGAGCTCGAGCTCTACGACATCTGCCTCGCAGCGCTGTCGCAGACGATGGGCATCGAGGACTGCACGCGCCCCGAGTAGCCGGCACGCGCCCGCCGACGCCGATGGCGAACCGGTCGGGACGGCCCCCATCACATCTGCCGATTCAAGTTTCGAGAGCAACGAGGTCACCTCCGGGATGCGGGCGGTGCGGTGACGGGCACGCGTACCGCGAGGTCGACCGAGCTGTTCACGCGTGGGTGGCGCGCACCTCGGGTCGAGGGTGGCGAACCGGTCGGACACGACACCCATCACAACTGCCGATTCAAGTTTCGAGAGCAACGAGCGTCACCACCGGGATGCGGGCGGTGACGGGCAGGCACACCACCGCGAGGCCGCCCGGGCAGTCCACGCATGAGTGGCGCGCACGTCGGGTCGAGGTGGCGAACCGGTCGGGACGCCCCCATCACAACTGCCGATTCAAGTTTCGAGAGCAACGAGCATCGCCGCCGGGATGCGGGCGGTGACGGGCACGTGTGCCGCGAGGCCGCCCGGGCAGTCCACGCGTGAGTGGCGCGCACGTCGGGTCGAGGGTGGCGAACCGGTCGGGCACGACACCCATCACAACTGCCGATTCAAGCTTCGAGAGCAACGAGCGTCACCGCCGGGATGCGGGCGGTTGACGGCACGCGTACCGCGAGGCGCCGGCCGAGCTGTTCACGTGTCAGGTGCGGGTTGCGCGTACGTCTGGACGTTACGGGCACGCGTACCGCGAGCCGACCGAGCTGTTCGCGTGAGTGGTGTGCACGTCGGGTCGAGGGTGGCGAACCGGTCCGGCACGATACCCATCACATCTGCCGATTCAAGTTCGAGAGCAACGAGCGTCACCACCGGGATGCGGGCGGTGCGGTGACGGGCACGCGTACCGCGAGGTCGACCGAGCTGTCACGCGTGGGTGGCGCGCACCTCGGGTCGAGGGTGGCGAACCGGTGGGGGCACGACACCCATCACATCTGCCGATTCACGCTTCGAGGGCGACGGAGCGTCGCCGCCGGGATGCGGGCGGTGACGGGCACGTGTGCCCCGAGGCCGCCCGGGCAGTCCACGCATGAGTGGCGCGCACGTCGGGTCGAGGGTGGCGAACCGGTCGGGACGCCCCCCATCACATCTGCCGATTCAAGTCTCGGGCGGGCGCGTGTCAGGGGGCCGTGTCATGTGCCCCCTCGCGGTTTCTCGGCTGGGTCCGAGGCGGGCGAGCGAGGGCGAGGATGGCGAGCACGAGCAGGACGCGACGGAGCGGTGGCGGCGCAAGGGCGAAACGGAGCGGGCCGGCGCAGCTGCGGCTCGACGGCGTGACGCTGCGGCCGCCGAAGAACGGGACCGGGCACGGCGGGCGGCGCGAGGGCGCCGGACGGAAGCCGAAGAACGGCGTGCGGGCGGGCGTGCCGCACGCGCGTCGGGCGGCGCAGACGCCGGACGTGCCGGTGCACGTCACGTTCCGGCTCGTCGATGGGCTTCCGCCGCTGCGCGACCCGATACCCGCGCCGGTCGCGCAGCGAGCGTTGTTGCTCGCGAACCGGCTGGAGGAGCTGCGGGTCTGCCACGTCTCGATCCAGCAGAACCACGTCCATCTGATCGTCGAGGCGGACGACGCGAGCGCGCTCGCGCGGGGCATGAAGCGGTTCGCGATCAGCTTCGCCAGGAACCTCAACCGCGAGCTCGGTCGGGACGGCGACGTGTTCGCCGACCGCTACCACGTCGAGCGGCTCGAGACGCCGACGCAGGTGCGCAACGCCATCGCGTACGTGCTCGGGAACTGGCGGAAGCACGGCGAGGATCGTGGGCTCGCCGGGCCGCCGCCGCGCACGGACCGATACTCGACAGGGCCGTTCTTCGACGGCTGGGACACGGGACCGCCGCCGCCCGTGCTGTTGCGGAAGGACCTGCCGTTCCCCGACGACGGGCCGTTGCCGATCCGGTTCCCGAGATCATGGCTCCTGCGCACGGGATGGCGACGACACGGCCTCATCTCGCCGTGGCACCGCCCCGGAGGGCGCCGCCGCTGAGCGTGGGCGCCGAGGTGTTACTCGGCCGCGCGACGCGAGGGAGTGCGGCGCGCCGCCGCTGACTCGGCCGCGAGCGCCCGCCATGCCGGCCCGGAGGCGTCAGCAAGATAGCGAGCGCGCTAGAAGGAGAAGGAGAAGGAGAAGGAGAAGGAGAAGGAGAAGGAGAAGGAGAAGGAGAA
>JAIOII010000623.1 GCA_019912685.1 Kofleriaceae bacterium | reverse complement strand
CGTGATAATCGATGGCCTGCAGCACGGCGCCGTCGCGCTCGCCGCCGCCGTGCTGCAGGCCATCGATTATCACGCGACCTACGTAGAGCGAACCCGAGCCGAGGACCGACGCGATGGCGAACAAGAGTGAACGCAACCCACAGGACGGGCTGGTGCTGGGCGAGCACGCCGCCGGCGCCGGCGTGCTCGGCCTCCTCGGCTTCGCCGCCGTGTTCCTGCTGGCGCTCGGCTTCTTCGTGACCGAGAGCTACTTCCTGTCGATGGCGCTCATCTCGGTGGCGCTCCTCGTCTACGTCGCCGGCTCCGAGCTCTTCACGCTGCTCCGGTCGTCCCTGACGATCTTCGTGTCGAGCAAGCACCTCATCCGCAACGCGACGTACGTGCAGCAGACCGCGAGCGAGCTGCGCAAGCAGCTGCGCATGCGCAAGGACGAGGCCGGCAACATCAAGTCGGGGCCGATCGAGAAGGGCACCAAGATCAAGCTGCCCGACAACCCGCTGGTGCGCGACGTCCAGGCCTGCCTCAAGCGCGAGAAGGGCAAGGAGTACTCCGAGAACGTCGCCCACGACTACTACGTCGACTGCCGCGAGCTGTACGACCACTTCTACGCCCACTACGACTTCGTCGCCGGGATCATGCCGCTGTTCGGGCTGATCGGCACGGTGATCGGGCTCATCGGCATGTTCGACACGCTCGGCGCCAACACGTCGGTCGAGACCCTGTCGCCGCAGCTGGCGCTCGCGCTCGAGACCACGCTCTACGGCGCGATCTTCGCGTCGGTGTACACGATCATCGGCTCCCGCTTCGACCAGCGGATCAAGGCGCTCGAGTACGACTACGACATCCTGGTGCACGGCCTCGACGTGCTGGTCGAGAACGAGGCGGTGATCGAGGTGCAAGCGTGAGACGGACGCGCAAGGCCGCGCCCCGGAAGCGCAGCGCGCTGTGGGCCATCATCTACATCGATCTGATGACGCAGATCATGGTGTTCTTCGTCATCCTCTGGGCGGTCGAGAAGCACCAGGAGGCGGTCGAGGTCGAGACCCTCGGCCAGGGCATGGGGCTCGGCAACCAGACCGTGCGCATGGTCAACCTGCCGGGCGACGTGCTGTTCGCGTCGGGGCAGACCCAGCTCAGCGACGACGGACGACGCGCCGTCGACGACCTGTTCGGCGACGCCGCCAGCGGCGTCCTGGCGTTCGACCAGGGCGGCCTGGCGCAGCGCCGGCTGGCGATCCACGGCCACACCGACGAGGTCGGCGACAAGAACGAGAACTTCCAGCTCGGCTACCAGCGCGCGTGGGCGGTCTACCAGGCGATCAAGCGGCACAGCGGCGAGGTCGCCGACCACGTCGTCATCTGCACCCACGCCGACAACACGCCGTCGCGCGTCGTGCCGCCGCTCGCGCCCGGCCTGACCGACGAGGAGAAGGCGGTGATCCGCGAGGCGCGCGCGAAGAACCGCCGCATCACGATCGAGGACGTGGTGGTGCGCACGCCGCCGGAGCCGGCGCCGTGACCGATCCGACCGAGCTGACCGCGGCGAGCTGCCTGCTCGTCGGCGTGTTCGCCGCGCTGGCGGCGGCGCTGGCCGGCGTCGGCTGGCGTCCGCGCGGGTGGCAGCGCGCGCTCTTGCTCGTCGGGTTCGGGCTCGTCGGGCTGGT
>JAIOII010000622.1 GCA_019912685.1 Kofleriaceae bacterium | reverse complement strand
CCACCTCGGCGCGCACGGTCGCCGCCGACGGCGCCGGCACCCTGCTCGAGCAGCTCGAGCGCGCCGGCGAGCGACCGCCGTCCGGATGCCGGATGGGCATCTGCCAGACCTGCAAGTGCCGCAAGCAGCGCGGCGTGGTCGAGAACCTGCGCACCGGCGCGATCTCGTCGGATCCCGACGAGGACATCCAGCTCTGCATCTCCCGCGCGCGCTCGGATCTCGAGCTCGCCCTGTGACGAAAGGATCCCCATGCTCCCCCCTAGCCGGACCCTGACCCGCGACGAGGCCGACGCCTTCGGCCGCGAGCTCGACGCCCTCCGCGACGAGGTCCGCGCCGATCTCGGCCAGCGCGACGTCGACCACATCCGCGCCGTCATCCGCGCCGCGCACCGCGCCGAGGCCGCCGGCCGGCTCTTGCTCCACTTCGGCGTCGGCCCGGCGAGCTTCGTCCTCGGCAGCGGCGCGCTCGGCGTCGCGAAGATCCTCGAGAACATGGAGATCGGCCACAACCTGATGCACGGCCAGTACGACTGGACGCGCGACCCGGCGCTCGACGCCGGCTACGAGTGGGACAACGCGTGCGACGGCGGCGACTGGCGACACTCCCACAACTTCGAGCACCACACCTTCACCAACATCCTCGGCAAGGATCGCGACATCGGCTACGGCTTCCTGCGGGTCAGCCCCGAGCAGCCCTGGCACCCGCGCCACCTCGGCCAGCCGATCGTCGCCACGTTCCTCGCCCTCAACTTCCAGTGGGGCGTCGCCACCCACGACCTGCGCGTCGACGAGCTGATGAGCGGCAAGCAGTCCTGGGCCCGGCTGCGCGAGCGCGCCCGGCCGTTCCTGCGCAAGGCCGGCTGGCAGCTGGGCAAGGACTACGTCTTCTTCCCGGCGCTCGCGCTCGCCAACGCGCCCCGCGTCTTCGCCGGCAACATGGTCGCCAACCTGACGCGCAACCTGTGGACGTTCGCGGTGATCTTCTGCGGCCACTTCCCCGAGGGCGTGCGCGTCTTCCACGAGGACGAGGTCGCCGACGAGAGCCGGGGCCAGTGGTACCTGCGGCAGCTCGCCGGCTCGGCGAACATCGAGGGCGGCTCGACCTTCCACGTCATGACCGGGCACCTCAGCCACCAGATCGAGCACCACCTGTTCCCCGACCTCCCGGCGTCGCGCTACCCGGAGATGGCGCCGCGGGTCCGCGAGATCTGCGAGCGCTACGGCCAGCGCTACAACACCGGCGGCTTCGCGCGCCAGCTCGGCAGCGTGGTCGGCAAGCTCCTCCGCTACGCCCTGCCCGGCGGCGCGCGCGCGCCGCTCACCGAGGCCGCCGGCGTGCTGCGCCGATCAGCTCGCGAGCTCCAGACGGTAGCGCGAGTTCTGCGTGTCGATGACGATCTCGCGCCCGTCGTGCTGGACGCGCGTGACCGGGCTCGTCCGCATGACCTTGCCGTCGTCGAGGAACATCTGCAGCGACTGACCGACGTGCGGAAGGGCGACGACGAAGCCGACGTCGTGGCCGTCGCTTCCGTGGCGTGAAATCAGGACGCGTTGCGGTACGTGCATGACTGCCTCACAGCTCGATGCAGCCAACGTAACGACGCGCTCCCGGCATCCAATCCGACGGATCCCGAGTGCGCGGGCGCACGGGGGCCCGGCAGCCTACAGCTGCAGCTCGATGATCTCGATCGAGCCCGGTGACGCGTAGCGGAACGGCACGATCGAGTAGCCGACGCCGGCGGTGACGATGATCGTCGTCTGGCCGCGCTGGTAGCGGCCGTCGGTGTACGGCGTCTCGAGGCGCGCGAGCGCGACGTGCACCAGCCCGACGACCGGGTTGATCTGGCCGCCGTGCGTGTGGGCGGCGAGGACGAGATCGACGCGGTCGACGAGCAGCGGGGTGAGCAGCGCGTCGAGCTGGTGCGCGACCGCGATCGTGTAGTCGGCGCCGCGCGCCTCGCCGATCAGCCGATCGACCGTCTTCGCGGAGGTGCGGTGGATGTAGTTGTGGTTGATGAACAGGACGGCGATGCGCTTGCCGCCGTGCTCGAACCAGCGCACCTCGTCGTTCACCATCGCGATGCCGTGCCGGGTGAGCGCGCGCTCGACCTCGGCGGCGCTGCGCTCCTGGTCGAAGTACGCGAAGTGCTCGTGGTCACCGCGGACGGAGAACGTGCCGAGGCGGCTCTCGAGCCGCGCGGCCGTCGCCGCCGCCTCCTCGATGTAGTCCGGCCCCATGTTGATCCAGTCGCCGCCCGACAGCACGAGGTCGGGCCGCCTGGCGTTCAGCATCGCGTACACGTCGCGGGCGCGCTCGGCGTCGGTGTGGCGGTCCTGCTGCATGTCGGCGACGAACGCGATCCGGAACGGCGCCGTGGCAGCCGGCGACACGACGACGCGGTGCTCGCGCAGGCGCAGCGCATCCCGCTCGACGAGGATGCGCGCCGGCGTGTAGACCGCGAAGCCGCCGAGGATCGCGAGCACGCCGATCGTCCGGACCCGGTTCGCGGTCGCCGCGTCGCGTCGGCGTCGGACGATCGCGCAGGCCCCGTCGAGCGCGAGCAACCACGGCACGGCCTGCAGGGTGACGAGCAGCGCGCACGTGAACGGGAAGAGCAAGAGCCACGTCCCGAGCGGGCCGTCGAGCGCTGGCGCCGAATCGGCGCCGAGCGCGACGCCGACGACGACCGAGACGATCATGATGACGGGCACGCCGTAGAGCACCCAGAGCACGCCCCAGCGCACCACCCGCACGCGGCGCTCGCGGACCCCGAGCGCCGCCAGCGCGCCGGTGAGCCGACGCCGCACGTAGAGCCCACCGATGACGAGGAGCACCAGCGCGACGGCGACGTACACGAACCACATCGGGACGCGGTCAACCAGAGCATGGATCCGACCGCGGTGCCGTCGAGATCACGAGGACGTGCCACATTCGGGCGGTAGCCCGTCGCTCATCGCCGCGCAGGGCTCCGGGGAAACCCGCCTCGAGCTTCCTCGCCGTTCCCGAGGTGATGCATGCTGGGTGACGCATGGGTGATGGGGTGACAGACGGCGAGGGAACCGCGAACGAGCCGCTACGGGTTCCCGGCTACCTCGTCGGCGAGCGGATCGGCGCCGGCGGCTTCGGCGAGGTCTATCGCGCGCGGCACGCGGTGATCGAGCGGGACGTCGCGATCAAGGTCCTGCACCGCCGCTACTCGCACGATCCCGGCGCCGTGGCGCGCTTCGTCGCCGAAGCCCGTGCGGTGAACAGGATCTCGCACCCGAACATCGTCGAGATCTCGGATTTCGGCACGCTCGCGGACGGCCGGCAGTACTGCGTGATGGAGCTGATCCGCGGCACGACCCTGCGCGACGTGCTCCGCGATCGCGGCCGGATCCCGCTCGCCGAGGCGCTGCCGATCTTGCGCGGCATCGCCGAGGCCGTGGACGCGGCGCACGCGGCGGGGATCGCGCACCGCGATCTCAAGCCCGACAACGTGTTCCTCGTCGATGGCGGTGGCGTGAAGCTGATCGACTTCGGGCTCGCGAAGCTCACGCACGACGATGCCGCCCCCGTCACCCAGACGGGCTCGGTCTTCGGCACACCGCTCTACATGTCGCCGGAGCAGTGTCGTGGCAACGCGGTCACGCTCGCGACCGACGCGTACTCGCTCGGGGTGCTCGCGTATCACGTGCTCGTCGGCGGGCCGCCGTTCACGGGCGACCCCATCGAGCTCGCGCTCCACCACGTCAACGATCCACCGGAGCCGCCATCGCGGCGCTGGGACGAGCTGGACGATCGTGTCGACCGCGTGCTGCTCGCCTTGCTCGCCAAGGATCCGCGAGACCGCCCTCTGCCGCTGGCGGCGGCGATCGATGCGATCGCCGGCGATGGCGCCCTCCCCCGCGTGCGGCGCCGCGTCCCGATCGCCGCGGTGATCGTCGCGGGCGTCGCGTCCGCCGGTGGTGCGGCGGTGCTCGCGGTGCGCGGTTGCGTCGAGCC
>JAIOII010000621.1 GCA_019912685.1 Kofleriaceae bacterium | reverse complement strand
CGCCGACGCGATGGCGCGCGACCTCGCCGCGACGCTGCAGCCCATCCCGTGGCGCCGCGGGCCGCTCGCCGACACCGGCGACGCCGTCGTCGAGGTCCTGAACGCGCTCGCCTGGAACCCGACCGAGCCCTACCCCGCCGAGAGCCGCCGCGGCGGCCACGTCGTCCTCGTGCACCTCTCCCCGACCGCCCTCGCCGACGCGCGGCGGCTCGAGCCGCCGAGCTTCGCGTTCGACCTGTCCGACATGGTCACCGGCGAGCACGAGCCGTACGCGTCGTACGAGCTGCGGAGCTGAGCTCACTCCGGCGGCGGCATCGTTGTTCGTTCGGGCCTACTGGGCCCACGGCGGCAGCGGACCGGGGTCGGCGACGAGGTCGGGCGCCTCGTCGAGCCGGCCGTCGACGAACGCGCGCATCCACGGCGCGAGCAACACGCCGCGCGTGGTGACGGTGTGGATGCTCTCGAGCCGGATGTTGCCGAGCCCCTCGAGCGCCTCCTGCGGGATCTCGACGCCGGCGACGTCGACGCCCACGAACGCGGAGAGCGCGCCGAGCGTCGCCGTGTGCGCGTCGCCCGGCCACAGGAAGCGGTGGTAACGGTCGGGGTGCGCCGCGTGGACCTCGTCGGTCGCCGCGATCACGCTGGCGCGGAAGGCCTCGGCGGGCACCTTCAGGAAGACGTTCGAGATCACGAAGTCGTACTCGCTGGTGAGCGCCGCGACGCGCACCTCGGGGTCGCGGTCGAGCGCGTAGCGTACGAGCCGGGTCACGTTGCCGTCGGCGATGCAGTCCGCGCAGTCGTCGGGGACGAAGTCGCCGGCGCCCCACTCGGCGATCAGATCACGCACGAACGCCGGGTCCTCGGGGTGCGCGACGCCGACGCCCGCGTCGTTGACCACGACGATGGGCACGTCGGGGTACACGTAGCGGACGAGGAAGACGGCGAGGATCGTGCCGAAGCCGCCGCCCGAGCTGCCGACGAGCACGATGCGCGACGGGCGCGGGAACTCGTCGTAGCCCGCGGTGAGCCCCGCCGAGAGGTTGGCGAGCCCGTGGTGGATGCGATCCGCGGTGCCGTCGCCGTCGTCGTCGATGTCGGCGTCGCCGGCGAACAGCGAGGCGTCGCAGTACGGGACGTAGAGGAGGTCGTAGGTCTCGAACGGGTTCGCCGGGTCGAGCTTCAGGAGGTCGGTCTCCGGCATGTCGGGCGGCGCGGTGGTGATCGCGAAGCAGAAGTCGCTCCAGCAAGCGCCGCCGCCCTGGAGGAAGATGAGCAGCTCGCTGCGCGAGCCCGCGCGCGTGATGGCGCGGAACTCGCTCCCGCGCAGGCACTGCGGCCCGTCGTCGACCGAGAACTCGTGGATCTTCGTCCGCGCGTTGCCCGGGTACGAGTGCACGACGGGCACCTCGCCGAGGTAACGCGTGATCCCGTTGTCGTACGCGACCGACTCGGGCGACCCCGGCTCGGGCACGTAGGGCACGAACGGTCCGGGATCCGACGAGCACGCGGCAATCCCGAGGACGACAAGCGCCGGCGCGAACGACTTCATGGGCACCCTCTTTCCGGCGCCGATGTTACTCGCCGGCTCGCGCGAGGCGAGAGGCTTTCGTACGATGAGCCGTGCTCGCCGCGATCGCCTCCGCCCTGCACGTCCTGGGCATCGCGCTCGCCGCCACGTTCGCGACCCTGCGCCTCTTCGCGCTGCGCCGGCAGGACGTCCCCGCCACGCGCTTCGCCGACAACGGCAACGGCATCGCCGCGATCCTGCTCTTCGGCGCCGGCTTCTGGCGCCTGTTCAGCGAGCTGGAGAAGCCGCTCGCGTTCTACACGGCCAACCCGATCTTCTGGATCAAGATGGGCGCGGTCGCCGTGATGGTCGCGCTCGAGGCGTACCCCCAGTACGTCGTCCTCCCCTGGCACATCCGCCACAGCCGCAAGCAGCCGATCGAGCCGAAGCCCCGCCAGTTCGAGCGCATGTTCCGGCTGTGCGCGCTCCAGCTCCCCTGCATCCTTGTCGTGATCGTGTCCGCGGCGCTCATGGCGCCCGGGAGGCTGCTCGTCGCCTCGGCGGCCGGCGGCGGCAAGACCGCCGGCGACTTCGTCGGCGATCCGGCGATCCTCGCGCAGCCCGACGCGGCGCTCCTCGACACGATCGCGCGCGGCAAGGCCGGCCGCATCGGCGCGATGCCGGGCTTCGGCTCCATGCTCACGCCGCAGCAGCAGCGCGACGTGCTCGCCTATCTTCGCGCGACCTTCGGTCAGTCAGCGTCGCAGGCCTCGCCGGCCGCGCGCTGAATGCGGCAGCGGAGGCGCTGCGCCGGTGGGTGGAGGTTCGGGTCCGCGTCGGAGCGAAGCACCTCGTCGAGGAGACGCCGGGCACGCGCGTCGCGGCTG
>JAIOII010000620.1 GCA_019912685.1 Kofleriaceae bacterium | reverse complement strand
CCCGACGGCGGCGGCGGCGGCGCGCCTCCGGCGGCGGCGGCTGGCACGGCGGGCTGGCACGGCGCGGTGACCGTCACCTTGATCATCTCGGCGGGCAGCTGCGCGTCGTCGTCGGCCTCGACGCGCTCGGCGGGCACGCCGGCCATGACCATCTTCTTCGCGACGTCGTCGGCGTGGTCCTCGTCCCTCGCCACCACGCGCAGCCGGATCTGGTCGCACGCGCTGCCGAGCTTCACGAGCCGGTCGAACGTCGCCTTCGTGCTGCCGTCGGCGAGGTCGATGACCTTGCCCTGCCACTTCACCGGCGCCGCGAGATCGCCGCCCTCGCTGGCGACGCGCACGAGGCGCTGCTCCTCGGCGGCGACCATCGCGAGGTGGCGGCTGGTCGCCGCCTCGGCCTGCGGGAGGCGCTGCTCGATCGCGTCGAAGGGGGCGCTCGCCGTCGCGTGCGCCTCGTCGACGCGCGCCGCGGCGAGATCGACCAGGCGGCGCGCGGCGACCTTGTCGCGGCGGCCGAACGCCGTCTCGATCTCGCCGCTCACCTGCGTGACGGCGTCCTCGAAGCCGGTGATCGCCGCGTCGAGCTCGGAGAGCTTCGCCTGCAGCTCGGAGATCTGCTGCGCCAGCGCCGGATCCTGGACGCCCGGCGGCACCGTCAGCGCGGCGACGCGGCCGCCGAGCACGGTCTGGCGGTTGCGCAGGAGCGACACGCGCTCCTTCAGCTTCGGCGCCAGCGCCTCCCACTGCTCGCGTGCGGGATCGGTGGTGGTGCGCGGCGCGAGATCGCACCCCGCCCCCAGGGCAAGTGAGACGAGCGAGAGGACGAGAAGGCGGAGGACGAAACGCATCGGCGCCGACTCTACGCCATCTGCGCCAGATCCTCGAACGACAGGTAGTAGCTCTTGCGGAAGGCGTCCAGGGTCGACCCCGAGGCCGCCGCCCGGTGGGTGACCAGGTTGCGCACCGCCGCGAGGGTGTGGAGGCGATGCGCGAGCCGGATCACCTGGTCGCTGCCCTTGACCGGCAGCTTGAACAGGTTCTTCGGCCCCGACGCGTGGTCGACGGCGAAGAACACGATCAGGCGCGCCCACTCGGTCACCGACAGCGGCGAGTCGAGGCGCTTGCGCTTGTGCTCCTGGAAGTCGCGCAGCGCGTTGGGCAGCGAGCGCAAGGGCACCTCGACGCGCGCGGTGCCCATCTCGACGTGGTCCTTCCAGCGCTCGCCGACGTAGCGCTGGTACGTCGGCCATGCGCTCGCGACCCGGTCGACGTACTCGAACAAGGTCGCCGGCTCGCGCTGCACCGCCGACATCTTCTGGCCGAGCCAGGCGTGCACGTAGTTCTCGAGGCACTTCGCCCACAGCACGATGGGCGGCGACTGGTCGGCGTCGACGATCGTCGCGGTCGTGCGGTAGAGCGCCTCGGCGGTGCGCAGGCTCTTCACCAGCGCCTCGAAGCCCCGCAGCTTCACCATGTGGCCGAACGACGGGAAGGCGGCGACGATCTGCGCGTCGACGTCGCCCGGCTGCGCCGCGCCGCCGGCGCGGGTCTCGAGCAGCTCGAGCTTGGCGCCGAGCAGCGGCTCGTACGCGGCGTCGCCGGGGCC
>JAIOII010000063.1 GCA_019912685.1 Kofleriaceae bacterium | reverse complement strand
CTCGCGATCGCCGTGACGCCGGGCGGGCGCAGCGTGTCGGCGGTGCCGTCCACGTCCTCCTCGCCGCGCGCGCAGACGCCGGCGACGTATCGCTTCGCCAGGTCCCGCCAGAACCCGATGGCGGGCGGCAGCTCCGTCGTCACCTCCGCCGCCCCGAGCTGCACGAGCCCCGCGCCGCCGCCGTGCGCGAACGCCGCCTGCAGCCGCTCGGCCACGTCCGCCGCGACGACGTCGCCGCCATCTCCGGCGCGCACGACGAGGTGCCCGCCCGGCGTCACGGCGATCGCGAGCCGCTGCTCCTCGGATCGTGGTGTGCGGCGCGCCGTCGCCATGAGAACGACGCAGGATGCCAGACGGGGATGACGAGTGGTACGATCGCCAGGTGGTGTCGCTGCCTCATCCCATCCCGGCCGGGGACTACGTCCCGACGGCCGATCAGCGCATCACGCTGTACAACGTGCCGTGGACCCACTTCGAAGTGCAGCTCGCGCT
Source organism: Kofleriaceae bacterium (assembly GCA_019912685.1). Taxonomy (GTDB): domain Bacteria; phylum Myxococcota_A; class Polyangia; order Haliangiales; family Haliangiaceae; genus UBA2376. The sequence goes on along the minus strand of JAIOII010000063.1, from coordinate 9,772 downwards.
CAAGGGCGACGACCCGGTCCCGCGCGTGGCCTACCTCGACGGAGTGCTCGAGCTGATGACGCCGTCGAAGGGCCACGAGCGCACGAAGTCGTATCTGGGGTGCCTCATCGAGGTGTTCGCGCTGGAGCGCGACATCACGCTCTCGCCGTACGGCGGCTGGTTGCTGAAGGACGCACCGGATCGGGCCGGGGTCGAGCCCGACGAGTGCTACATCGTCGGGCCGGACCAGGACAAGGATCGGCCGGACCTCGCGATCGAGGTCATCTGGACGAGCGGCACCCTCGACAAGCTCGAGATCTATCGCCGGCTCGAGGTGGGAGAGGTGTGGGTCTGGAGGGACGGCGTCCTGTCCGTGCACGTCCTCGTGCAAGGTCGGTACGAGTCGGTCGGTACGAGCCGCGTGTTGCCGGGGCTCGATCTCTCGCTGCTGTGTTCCTTCCTCGACCGACCGACGGCGACCGACGCCATGCGCGCGTTCCGCGACGCCCTGCGCGCGGCCACGCCCTGAGCGTCGGCGCGCGGTTCGCGCAAGGGGCCGATTCGCATCGGCGAGAGGTGAAGAGTGACTCGCCGTACTCATGGAACGTTCTGTTTCGTGGCTCCTGACTGGGACGGGCGGGCGGAGGACGCTCATGAAGCCGTCATCGAGGCGCACCCGTATGGTCCGAGCTACCTCGCTCTGGCCATCGAAGTAGCGCGCCTGTGTGGGGATGAAGCTCGCGCGAGCGCGATGGAACACGCACGCGAACGCGCATACCAGCGTGATGACATCGTCCTGGATGCGGAAGACGTCCGCGGTTTGCTCCAATGCCTCGATGGCTTCGAGGATCTGGTGAGGTCCCGTCTGCTCGAGCCCGATGGGCTGATTCCGATGCAGCACCTCCCGGACCTGCGTGCTCGGTCGCGTTATCTCGATCTCGAGGAAGGCCGAGGCGAGCTCGCGGCGTACGCAGGGCTCGAGGCGATCTCTTGCGTCTCCGCTCTGCGGAACACTCTTCTGGACGCGCAGGCTCGTGGTCTCCACATCGCCATGGATTCGGGTTGAACATGCGCGCCGGAGGACACCCGCAAGCCGCTGTGCGCTTCTTCACGAGCGCATCGTTGCGTCCGCAGGAGGAGGTTGCCGGAGAGGCTCTCGACTGGCTCCCTCGTGCCATCGCCGTCGAGTTCGAAAGAACCCGAGCTGGAACGAGTTCCGGCATTGCCGGCGTTCTCGGCAACCGTGGACCGGTCCCGCGCGTATCGGCGTCATCCTGGAGCGCGTCCTGTTCGGGTCGGATGCCGCTGCGGCGGATTTCGAGTCCCTCGTGAGGGAGCTCGACGCGTTGGCGCGCGACGCCTGAGCGCGCACATCGTGCGGAGTTGCCGGCGATGCCCGAACGGATTCCGCGAATGGCGGAGGGCGGGGACTTGTGATCCCCGCCGTTGACGACAGGGCGGGGCGGGGCCGAGGATGGTTCCCATGGCCGATCGCATGAAGCGTCGTGACTTCCTACGACTGACGGGGACCTTCTTCGCGGCGGCGAGCCTGGGCGGCTTGCCGGGGTGCGGCGGTGATGACGGCGATGGTGGCGATCCGGACGCCGCCACGGGCGTGATCCTCTTCCCGCAGGGGGTGGCGTCCGGCGACCCACGTGAGTCGTCGGTCGTCCTCTGGACGCGCGCCGTGCGCGCGGCGGGCGGCACCGAGGCCGTCGACCTGACGCTCGAGGTCGCGAGCGACGCGGCGTTCGCGACGATCGTGGCCATGCAGTCGGTGTCGGCGATGTCCGCGGTCGATCACACGGTCCGCGTCATCGTGACCGGGCTCGCGGCGGACACGATCTACTACTACCGCTTCAAGAACGGCGCCGACTCGATCAGCGGCCGCACGCGCACCGCGCCCGCGGCCGACGCGGACGTCGCGATCCGCATGGCATGGACGAGCTGCCAGGACTACGGCGCCGGTCACTTCGGCGCGTACCGCGTCATGATCGACGAGGACATGGCGCGGCCCGAGGCGGACCAGATCCGCTTCGTCCTCCACCTCGGCGACTTCATCTACGAGACGCGCGGCGGCGGCTTCCAGGTGCCACTCGACGACAACTTCCAGCCGATCACGCTCAACAACCCCGACGGATCACCGCGCCAGATCGGGCCGTTCCCCTCGGGTGGTGGCAACGCAGGCGGCGAGAACTTCGCTCAGACCGTCGATGATTTCCGGCACCTCTACAAGACGTTCGCCTCGGACCCGGATCTGATGGCGGCGCGGGCGCGCTGGCCGTTCATCCACACCTGGGACGATCACGAGTTCTCGAACGACTGCTGGCAGAGCCAGGCCAACTTCACCAACGCGAACAGCACCGACGAGCCGTCGCAGCGCAAGAAGGTCGCCGCCAACCAGGCGTGGTTCGAGTACATCCCGGTCCAGCTGACCGGAGCGCCCGGCGTGGCCGGCGTGACGCAGCAGGCGGCGGATTTCGTCATGCCGGCGAACGTGACCGACGCGGCGTTCACGCCCGCGGACATGGACACGAACTTCGTCGAGGAGCCGAACAACGTCGCCGCCGTCGGGTCGATCACGATCTACCGCAGCCTGCGCTTCGGCCGTCACGTCGAGCTCGTGATGACCGACGAGCGCAGCTACCGCAGCGATCACGCTGTCCCGGAAGAGTTCGCCGAGATGAGCCTCGAGTACCTCGACCATCGCAACGTGCTTCCGCGCGTGGACGTCGAGGTGATGGACGCGGGGAGCACGTACAACAACAACAACCCGCCCGCGACGGTCGGGTTCAACGGCTTCCCGAACCCGCGGGTGGGGAGCCCGCCCGGGACGATGCTGGGGGTCCAGCAGAAGCAGTGGTGGAAGGACACCATGCGGCTCTCGAACGCGACCTGGAAGGTGTGGGGGAACCAGGTGCCGCTCATGCGCTTCCAGATCAAGCAGGGGCCGGTCGGCGGGCTCATCGTCGACCGCATCATGAACGGCGACGCGTGGGACGGCTACGCGGTCGAACGCAACGAGCTCATGACGTACCTGCGCGACCAGAACATCGACAACCTGCTCGTGCTGACGGGCGACATCCACGCGCACTTCGCCGGCATCGTGAACGACAACTACACGGCCGCGAGCCCGATGCCCGTCGGGGTCGAGTTCTGCGCGGCCGGGATCGCGTCGAACTCGGTGTTCTCGTTCTTCGAGGATGCGTCGCGGCCGCCGGCCGCGCCCCCCGACGTGCGTGGGCTCGTGACCTTCGATGCGTCGGCGTCCGGCGGCCCGGCGTTCGTCGAGAACATGAACCTCCTGCTCATCCACGGCACCACCGCCGCCGACACGATGCGCCAGACCAACGATCGCGAGATGGCGCTCGCCGCGTCCGACCCGACGGCGAACCCTCACCTCAAGTACGCCGACACGAACGCGCAAGGCTTCGGCGTCGCGCTCGTGACCGCGACCCAGGTCGAGACCACCCTGACCACGATCAGCCGTCCCGTGACCATGGCGGCGTCGACGGTCCGCCGCACGGCGCGCTTCGTCGTGCCCGTCGACAACCCGGCCGGGATGACCGGTCCGGTGTTCACGGGCACGCCGCCGTTCCCGTTCGAGTGACGGCTACAACGAGCACTGATCCCCGAATATCCCCGTCGACTGGTCATTCGCGACAATGATGTCGGGCACGAGGTTGATGGTGGGAGACCCGAAGAAGACGTGGGCTCGCCCTGTCGTCGATCCGGCGGACTCGGCCGGGGCCCCGTCGGCGAAGTCCGGCATGGCATCACCGTTGACATCGGCACCGCCGCACAGCGAGCTGCCTGCAGAGCCGGTTCCCGTATAGATGGGGGTATCAACGCTTCCGTTGAAGTCGCTGCTTCCAAAGTACAACCAGAACTGTCCTCCACCGCCCAGTTGACCGGGCGCGGCGTAGTCGCCGACTGCAATGTCGTCGTAGCCATCGCTGTTCACGTCACCGACCGCGCCACGTCCGCGACCGAAGTTGGAGCCGTCGTACCCGGACGGATAGGAGAGATTCACGGCAGAGCCGCTCGGGCCGGTCTGTGAACCAAGATAGACCGACTGTAAGGCGAATAGATCACCGTACCCATCGCCGTTCGCATCCCCTACGGCAGACATCCCGACCTCGAAAGTCGAGATGTTCATCGGCGCCGCTGACGATGCTGGCCCGCTGCTAGCTCCGAAGTAGATACGATTGGTGACATTGGCGCAGGAGAAGCACGTCGAACCGCTCACGAGATCGTCGTATCCGTCACCATTCGTATCGGCCGCGCCGATCGATCCGGTCCAACCGATCTGCGTGTTGGTGGAGCCCAAGTAGGTCTGGTCAGCGTTAGTGTCCAGCGCAGGTGCACCGAGGTAGACGTCCACGCGGCCTTGATCCGGGCTACCGGCTGGATCGTACTGATACGCTCCGACGGCAAAGTCATCGAATCCGTCACCATTGAAGTCACCCTGTTCAACCTCGGAGCCCAGCCGATCGTCTGGCGCGAAGCCGTACACCTCGAAGTCCGGCGTGGCGTCGAAAGTCGTACCTCCAAGCAAGATCGTCGCCTTGCCGGCTCCCGAGCCAGCAGTGCTATCACCCGAGCGTCCGATGCCCAGATCTGAGAATCCATCGCCATTGAAATCACCGATGGAGATGCTCGTCGGCGTGCCGCCGAGCACCTTCACAGCGCTCCCTGGGGAGAGCGACGGTCCGAAGAAGATCTTCGCGTTCGGCGTTGCGCTTCCCCTCGTAACGATGACGAGATCAGCATAGCCGTCACCATTGAAGTCGTGATCGCTACGTCCGACGTTGACCATGCGGCGCGCCGAGTAGGCGGAACATGCCGGACCCGCACAGGCTCGAACGCGCCAGTAGAATCGGGTTCCCTTGGGCGCGGATATGGTGTTGGTAGGCAAGTCGCTCGTCGGCTGGTGATCGGTAAGATTCAGGCCAGCAACGGTCGTCACGCCTGTCGCAAACGCCGGATCGGTCGAGTACTGAAGATCATAGACGATGGGGTTCGCTCCCTCGACCGTCGATGGTCGCCAGACAAAGCGTGGACGCCGTGTCCCGGCCGCAATCGCGGATCCGAGGTAGGCACCGTTCATCGGCTTCGCGAGCACTGGCACAGTAGGGATGAAGTCGTCGTCCGTCACGGCGATGCTGACGGATCCTGTTGTCGCGCCGGCGAGAGTCGCTGAAACGGTGGTCATTCCCGGAGAAGTGTCTGCGTCCTGGGAGGCGGTGACGGTGACGGTCTGGTCGAGCATGTAGTTGGCAGATGTGAACGTGAGCGTTGACACGGAAACCGTGGCTACGCTGGGACTTCCGCTCATGAGCGTGACAGTGGCGTTCGAGAGCGGCCGGTATGCCAGGTGAACACTCAAGGTGCCGCTGCCACCCTCGGTGAGAGCCATCGAGGGCGGATTCACGAGCACCGCTTGCACGTCGTCATCATCGACGGAGACTGTGATGGTCCGGGGACTCAGGCCGGTGCTCGTGAACGATACGGTCACGATTTCATCCTCTGCGTCATCATCGCCGGCGCCGTTCAGCGTGACGTTCTGGTACGCCATCCAGTTGCTCGTCGTGAACGAAACGGACGTCGTCGATACGGTCGCGGCCGATGGATCGCCCGAGGCGATATTCACCGTGGTGGTCGAGGCGGGCTGAGCCGTGAGCCGTATGCCGACCATGCCGCTTCCGTTCTCGGCGATCGTTACGGTCGTTGCGCTCGTCTCGATACCGAGCGCGTCGTCGTCATTGACGGTTATGTTGACGGTCGCCGGCATCGCACCGGAGGAAGTCGCGGAGAGGGTCGTGGTGTCATCGGTCGTGTCGACATCGTTCACACCTGTCACTGTTGCGTTCTGTGGGGCCGCGTAGGTGGCAGGCGTGAACGTTAACGTCGATGGGCTTACGGTTGCCACCGACGAATCGCTGGTCGAGAGGGCAACGGACACGTTCCCCGTGGGAATGAAGCCGAGGCTGATGCCGACGGTCGCCGTGGCGCCTTCATTCACGGATACGGTCGAGGTCGACGCGAGCACCACCTGCATGTCGTCGTCGGTGATGCTTGCGTCGACTGTTCTCGGGGGAAGCGCGGTCGCCGTCAAGTTCACCGTCACCAACTCATTGGCGAGATCCGCATCGGCAACACCGCTGACGCTCACATTCTGATACGTGTTCCAGTTGGTCGTGCTGAAGGTAAGCGTCGTTGGCGCGACCGATGCCGCCGTGGCGTCTGCCGATGAAATGTTCACCACGACGTTGCCCGCTGGCATTGCGGTGAGACGCACGCCAAACATCGCCGAGCCTGCCTCTCCGAGGGAGACACTTGGAACGCTGGTTTCCATCGCCAGTTGGTCATCGTCGGTGACGTGCACTGGGACATCTGAGAGCAGCCCATCCGACGCCGACTCGAGTCGAATGGCCGTGCTGGCCGATGCGGCATCGACGTCTTCCACGCCTGCCACCGTGACCGTCTGGTTGGTCATGTAGTTCGCCGTGGTGAACGACAACGTCATTGGCGTCACGGTCGCCAGTGCGCTGTTCTGGCTCGTGACGGTGAGCGTGACGGGAATCGTCGGCTGATATGCGAGGCGCACGCTCAACCCGCGTGTGCCGCCCTCGTCGACCCCGATTGGACTGGGGCTGGCGACAATGGCTTGGGTGTCATCATCAGCCACCGAACCCGCGACGGTGCGCGTCGCGAGACCGCTCGCATTGAGTGAGATCGTAGCGGTGTCATCTTCGACATCCAGATCGTGTAACGCGGTCACGGATACGGTCTGCGGGACGTTCCAGTTCGCTGTGGTGAAAGCGAGGCTCGCCGGCGTTGCGGTCAAGACCGTGACGTCAGACGATGCCACCGCTACCGTCACGTTCGCGGAGGGTTGCTGGGTCAGCGTGACGGTGAAGCTCGTGGCGCCGCCCTCCGCAAGCGCGCCCAGGTTCGTGGACGAGGGTGCGATACCGAGCACGTCATCGTCGATCACCTGAATCGGCACACCCACCGTGGGGAGTCCGGACGAAATCAGGCTGACTGTGGCGGCGTTGTTGGCGGTATCCGCGTCACTGGCTCCAGTGACCGAGACGGACTGATCGATGTTCCAGTTCTGCGCCGTGAACGTCAGACTGGTGGGCGTGGCGGTTACGATCGTCGGATCGCTGCTTGTTACCGTCACGACAACGGATGAGCTCGGCTGGGCAGCGAGTCGAACATTCAACGCGGCGCTTCCACCCTCGTTGACGTCGAGTCCGGTTGACGGGGAGGCGACGATGCGAACCGTATCGTTGTCGGTGATGGTCACGTCGACCGTAGCGTTCCCGAGGACGCTACCGACCATGACGGCCTCGTCCTCGTTCTCCGCGTCCGAATCCTCCCGTCCGGACACCGTCACGGTCTGGGGCGTCGACCAGTCGGAAGGACCGAAGAAGAGCTGAAAGGGCGTAACGCCGAGCTTTGCCGGATCGGACGGGTCCAAGGCAACGGAAACCATGGACGCCGGTGCGCCGCTAAGGCTGACCATGAACGTCGCCTGCGAGCCCTCAGCGACCGCGACGTCGAGAGGCATCACAACGACCGTGACGCCACCTGGAGCGTCGATCGGTATCTCAGACGCATCGGTGCCACCGGCGTCATCGAGTGCCGGCGGGACAGGCCACTGACAGCTTCCCAAGGTGGCGGATAGCAGGACAATCGGTGCACATCGCGAAAGCAGCGCAAGCATGAGACCTCCGAATCTATCGCACGACGCTCTCCGCCGTGCTGTCGTCATGCGAGCAGATATCGCCGCTCGGTACGTGCGGTTGCGTGTTATCCGCGTCCTGCCTGCAAGCTGCTGAAAGTACTTACTCGCTACTTCCCTGGGACGCTGGCCGAAAAGCGAGAAGGCCGGCGTCGCCGCCGGCCTTCTGTTCGACAACGTCAGCGACCCGCGGTCAGTTGGACGGCTGCGGGATGTTGGTGAAGCCGACCTCGGCGTGACCGCCGGCGATGAGCACCGTGTTGGGTGGACCCGACATGTTGGTCGCACCCGCCTGGTTCGAGCGGATGAACGTCGCCTGGATGCGCGTGCCGCCGGACATCGCCTGGGTGAGGCGCGCCGAGTAGGCCGCGGGCACGGTGATCGTCGTCGCGCCGACCTCGATGCAGCGGATCTGGACACGCTTCTCGTCGGGCGGCGGGAACGAGAACGGCGAGGGGCCGAGCGTCGCGTCCGTGGTGATGATGTTCAAGATGCTGCCGAGCGCGGTGCCGCACGCGGCGGCGTCGTCGCAGCCGACGGTGAAGGCCGAGCCGTCCGTCGGGATGGAGGTCGGCGTCACCTTGCCGTTCATCGTGCCGAGGGTGAACGCGTCACCGATGCCGCCGGCGCCGGTGAAGCCGACGTTCGCGGGGAACGCTTCGAAGTTGGCGCTCGCCGCCTTCTCGAACTTGATCATTTCGTTGTCGGCGAGGAAGCCGGTTGCGGGAGCTCCGGGGATGGGACCCACGCCGGCGAGGACCGTGTACGTGCCCGTCGTGGGCGCCGCCGTGACCTCGACGCCAGCGAAGACGACCACCGCGCCCATGCCGGCGGTCGGGACGTCGACGATGGGGAGTGGACCCGCGTTGTCGAGGATGGCGTTGCCGGTGCCGCTGAAACGGATGTAACGCCCGACGTCGAGCGCGTTGAACTTGTTCACCGTTGTCGTGGTCATCGCCGTCAGGCTCGTGGCAGGCGAGGCGAACGTCGCGCCCATGGCCGACCCGCTGCTCGCCGCGTCCGGACAGATGTAGCCGACGCCCGCCATGAACACGCATGGGGGAAAGGCGTTCCCGGCCTGCGCACACGTGAACTGAGCGCCGGGGCCGTCGCCACAGACCTGGACCGGTCCCTGGTCACTGCCGAAGCTCGCCACGAGCTGCGCCGGGGTGTACTCCCAGAGCTTGCAGCCGTCGGTCGGGTTGCCGGGCGACTCCTCCATGATCGGCTGCTGGGCCGTGGCGAGGTCGACGAACGAGATGCCGACCTGGATGCCGTGGCCATCGACGCCGGCGCCGCCCTGGTTCCGCAGGCGAACGTCGAAGACGCTGATGGTGCCCGCGTGCGTCGCGGTCGCGGCGTCCGTCGGGGGCATGGCGTCGGGGTTCGGGGCGTCGGGCTGGACGGCGTCTTCGTCGTCACCGCCACCGGGCGTAAGGTTGTCACCGCAGGCCGCTGCGCCGGCGAGGGCGCAGACAAGCGAGACCAAGCGCTTCATGATCAGTTCCTCCAGGGAGTACCGGGGTGTGCCGAGCCCAGATCCGGGACGGGTACGGCCCCTAACCATTCCTGGGGCCACTCTACGCCAGGTCGGGGGCGGAATGCCAAACCCGCGCCGGATTATGTGATCCCTGGCCCGCGGTGGGCCGCGGTGGGTGGCGACCGGTCAGCGGGGGCGGCGTAGGACCAGCTGGTCGCGGCTGGTGAGGCGGTAGCCGCCGCGATCGTTGTCGGCGTCGAGGGAGAGCCCCGTGTCCTTGAGGAGCTGGCGCAGGCGCGAGACGTTCACGAACAGCGGGTTGTCGTGGCGCAGCGGGTCGTACTCCTGGCCCCACGCCGCGCGGGTCAGGTCGTCCTTCGAGAGGGTCTCGGCCGGGCGCTCGGCGAGGGCGTAGAGGAGCTTGCGGAGGACCGGGCGTGTCGTGAGCGAGAGCACGCGCGCACCTGCCACCACCTCGTGGCGCGCGGTGTCGATCACGACGGGCGGCGCCGCGCGGCCCGGCTCGACGTCGATGACAGCGAGGAGCGCGTCGAGGAGGT
>JAIOII010000619.1 GCA_019912685.1 Kofleriaceae bacterium | reverse complement strand
GCCCGACGCCACGGCGAGCGCCAGGGCGCCGGTGGCGAGCCAGGCGCGGCGGCGGCGACTCGACCGCCGATCGATCTCGGCGAGGAGCGCGGTCATGCTCGGCCAGCGGGCCGCAGGATCGATCGCGAGCCCGCGGTCGATGATCGACACGAGCCAGCCCGGCACGGCGCGTTCCTTGCCCGGCGCGCTTCGCCGGCGGCCGGCGATCACGGCGGCGCGCAGCTCCGGCGCAGTGTACCCGTCGAACGGCGACGCACCGTGGAGCGCGCTCCACAGCGCGACCGAGAACGCGAACTGGTCGGTGCGCGCGTCGAGCTCGCCGCCGAGCCACTGCTCGGGCGCCATGTAGATCGGCGTCCCCGCGACGACCTCGGGATCGCGCGCGCCGCTCTCGGCGAGACCGAAGTCGGACACGCGCGGCCGGCCGTCGGCGCCGAGGAGCACGTTCTCCGGCTTGAAGTCGCGGTGCACGAGCCCGGCCCGGTGGGCGGCCTCGAGGCCGCGGCCCGTGGCGACATACATGGCGAGCACCTCGCGCCACGTGCGCGGCGCGGCGGCGAGCCACGCCTTGAGCGTGGTCCCCTCGACCAGCTCCATCGCGATGAAGAGGTGGTCGCCGGCGCGGCCGACCTCGTAGACCGTGACGGCGTTGGGATGCGACAGCTTCGCCATCGCCTGCGCCTCGCGCTGGAGCCGCGCGCGCGCCTCGACGCCCGCGCCGCCCGAGCGCAGCACCTTGATCGCCACCTTGCGATCGAGCTCGGGGTCGAACGCCTGCAGCACCACGCCCATGCCGCCCGCGCCGAGCACGCCGAGCACGACGAAGCGTCCCATCGTGCCGCCCGGCGCCGTCGCCATCGCGCGCGTCGCCAGCGAGCCGCCGTCGGAGGTCTCGCTCGCTGGCGTGGGTACGGTCTCGTCGCCGCTATCGGCCTCGGCCGGCACCGGCCGAGTTTACTGGTTCACTCGGGCGGCGGCGCGCTGATCGTGAGGCGCGGGTTCGTGTAGAGCGTGATGGGGTCGTGGATGCCCATGCCCGACTCGGGCACCGACAGGCGGCACACGCGGTCGTCGCCGCAGCCGTCGTGGAACTCCCGGTCCGGCTCGACCTTGATCTCGCCGTCGTGGCCGTAGCTGGCGAGCGCACGCTTCGCCTCGTCGGGCGACTTGCCGAGCAGCGCGAGGAGCTGGTGGCGCACCACCGCGCCCGCGATCTTCTGCGGGCGGTACACGTGGATCCGCACGAGCGTGTACGCCTTCACCGTCTCGCCCGCCGACGGAGACTGGCAGTTGACCTTGCCGTCGACCTCGGGCGGATCGACGCACTCGAGCATCTGGTTGCTCTCGGCGTCCTGACGGAAGCCGGCGGCACGCACGGCCGCGATCGCCTCCTCCTCGGACTTGCCGATGAGGTCGGGCATGGTGACGTCGTTGTTGCCCGAGAACGTGCCGGTTTCCGTGCCCGTGCCCGTGCCCGACGAGGTCGACGTCGACGTCTTGATCATGCCTGCGCATCCCGCGAGCGCGACCAGCAGCGTTGCGATCTTCATCATCACTTCACCTTCGCGCCGACGAGCCAGCTCGGCTCCTCGGTCTTCTTGTTGGGCCAGAGCACGAGCAGGTCGGCGGGGCCGCCCTCGGGGCTCTGCACCGCGGAGAACTTCACGCCCTTCTTCAGGAGCGGGGCGTAGACCGCCTTGATCTGGAAGTCGCCCCAGGTCTGGTCGTACTCGACGATGCCGGTCTTGTCGCAGACGCGCTCGTACTCGATCGTCCCGTCGGGGAGGATGCGCGAGATGCGGTTCGTCTGGTGGCTCTGGACGCACTCCTTGCGCTTCACGATGAAGCGCTCGAGCGTCACGGTCGCCACGTCGCCCTCGACCTTGGTCTTCGCGATGACGCCGCCGGCGCTGCCGACCACGCCGCCGCTGCGGCGATAGGGCCGCTCCGTCTCGGGCCAGTGGATCTTCTCGGTCAGATCGTCGAGCGTCAGCTTCTCGGTCAACATGCGCGAGAACGCCATCGTGCGCGGCCCCCGGTAGCCGACCGTGTCCTGGGCGTTGTAGGCGAGGAAGTCGGCCGTGCCGGTCTTCGGCCGGCACAGGACGTACGCCTCGGCGGCGAGGTTGATCTCGGGCACGGCCACGAGCACCGGGCCCGCCGTCTTGGCGAACCCGCCGAATGGATCGAAGCGCTCGTCCTTCATCTTCTTCCACGTCGTCGCCGGCAGCTTGCCCACGGCCTCCTCGAGCGCCGCCGCGGTCGCGGCCTCGCAGCCCTCGTACTGCTTGCGCGAGCCCGACCACCACGCCGAGTTCATGCGACGCACGAGCTCGAGGAGCTTCGTGTGCTTGCCGAGGCCCGCCGCCCACTCGCCGCGCGCCGCCGCCGCCACGTCGAACATCTGCTTGTAGACCGGATCGAGCTTCCACGCGGCCTGCACGCGCCGGGCGTGCTCGTCGAGCCGCTGCTTCAGGTCCATCGCCTTGAAGCGCAGCATCATCTTGCCGTCGCCCGCGTGCGCGCCGTCCGCGCGCAGCTCCTCGTGGAACTTCGCCAGGTCGAACGCCTCGATGTCGCCCTGACACAGCGCCCAGGTCGCCGCCGGCGGCGCCGACGACGCCACGCTGGTCTCCGCCTTCAGGCACGCCTCGATGTAGGCGAAGCGACCGACGTGGCTCAGGCCCTGGTCGAGCGCGTCGGCGACGTAGATCGGATCGACGTACGCGCCGTTCCCGCCGCCGCGGTCGAAGCCGTCGACGATCGCCTTGTAGTGATCGAGCGGCGTGAACTGGGAGAGGTCCTTCGTCGAGTAGGTGAGCCTGGTGTTGCGCCCCTCGTTCGCGTTCACCCAGGCGACGACGTCGGCCCAGTCGGCGTCGGTCATGCCCAGGCGCTTGCCCCACGCCGCCCTGCTCTTCTCGATCTCCGCGCGGTTGGCGCTGGCCTCGGGGCTCGGGGCACACGCGGCGTGCGCGAACGTGGCGACGGCGCGCTCGGCGTCCTTGCTCGAGAGGTCACGCAGGTCGGGCTCCCCGTCGAACGAGGCGCCCTTGCACCATGCGGGCTCGGCCGCGGCCACCGGCGGGCTCGCGAAGGTCAACGCCCCGACAAGGACGGCGGCGACGGTCAGTTGTGTACGCATGGGCGCGGGCAACAGCAACCGACATGCCGGCTTCAACCCCGCGGGACGACTCGCGCGCCGCGACCGGCCGCCGACGGCGCGGACGAATTGCGCGCACGAGTCGTGCGGTCGACCGGCGCACGCACGGAAAACGGTGGCACTCGGTGCACCATGGGTTCGCCTCCCGGCGGAGGGATTGACGCCGGCCCCCGCTCGGCGGACCATGACGGGCTACGGGTGAGGTTCTCGATGCGTAGCTTGCACGTCCTCGGGGTGACGGCGTTGCTGCTTGCGGCAGTCGCCTGCTCCGTTCCTCCTGTCACGTTCACGCCCGGCGACGAGATCGACGCCGGCGACCCGGACGCACCGCCGGACGCGCCGCCGGTCGTGATGATGGTCGTGTCCGACACCAGCGTCGACGTCGGCGAGGGCGGCCAGGCGACGTTCACCGTCCACCTCGACAACCCGCCCCAGGGCTCGGTGCTGATCGACATCTCGTCGTCCGACGGCACCAAGGTCGGCGTCACCCCGGCGACGATCCAGTTCGATCAGTTCAACTTCTCGACCCCGCGCAGCGTCACGGTCACCGGTCGCGAGGACGCGGACGTCGAGGACGAGCTCGAGGTGATCACGCTGTCGTCGTCGGTGGGCGACGTCGACGTGACCGTGAACGTCAACGACAACGACGGCCTCGGCATCGAGGTGACGCCGGCGGCGGGCATCGACGTCACCGAGGGTGACACCGCGCAGGTGTCGGTCCATCTCACCGCCCAGCCCAGCGGTTCGGTCACGGTCATGGTCGGCACCGCCGACGCCGCGACCGCGACCGCGAGCCCGACCATGCTCACGTTCACCGCCGCGACCTGGAACCTCGACCAGGCGGTCGTGGTGAGCGGCACCGACGACGCCGACATCACCGACGACACGACCGAGCTCCAGCTCACCGGCGCCGGTCTGGCCGACGTGGCCGTGCCCATCACGGTGAGCGACGACGACGTCCTCGGCATCCTGCCCTCGACGACGAACCTCGGCGCCGTGAGCGAGGGCGCCAGCACCACCTTCACGGTCCGGCTCACGCAGCTGCCGACCGGGCCGGTCACGGTCGGGGTCGCCTCGTCCGACACGCTCTTGCTCACCGTCTCGCCGGCGAGCCTCGCCTTCACGACGGCGAACTGGAACACGGCGCAGACGGTGACCGTCACGCTGCCGCAGGACGTCGACACGACCGACGAGATCGCGACCATCTCGCTCACCGCGACCGGCCTGGCGACGCGCACGGTGTCGGCCACGATCCGCGACGACGACACGCAGACCATCGTGCCGTCCCCGGTGCCGCTCAGCATCGACGAGGGCATGTCGCGCGAGCTGAACGTGCGGCTCGCGTTCCAGCCGGCCGCGCCGATCACGCTCACGGTGACGAGCCTGGCGACGTCGGTGGTCACCGCCAGCCCGGCGACCCTCACGTTCACCCCGTCCGACTACGACACGACGCAGCCGGTGACGGTCACCGCCGTGGAGGACGCCGACGCCGCGCCGGGCGCGACCTCGATCCGCCTCGAGTCCGTGGCCGACAACCTCACGACCGACGTGCCGGTGCCGGTCACCGACAACGACCAGCTCCTCATCGAGACCAGCGCGCCGAGCGTGACGCTCGGGGAGAGCGGCACCGTCACGTTCGGGGTGCGCCTGACGGCGATGCCCGCGGCGACCGTGGTGGTCAACGTGAGCCCGAGCGATCCGACGGCGGTGTCGGTCGGTCCGACGCCGCTCAGCTTCTCGACCGCCAACTGGAGCACCTTCCAGATGGTCACGGTCACGGGCGTTCAGGACACCGACCTCGCCAACGAGACCCTCACGGTGACGCTCGCGGCGAGCGGCCTGCCGGCCAAGACCGTCGACGTCACCGTCACCGACGACGACATGCAGGTCGTGGTCATGTCGGCGCCGTCGATCTCGGTCAACGAGGGCGGCACGGGGACCGTGGGCATCGCGCTCATGTACCAGCCGGCGGGCACGGTGACCGTCACCGTCGCGTCCGGCAACACGGCGGTCGCCACGGTGGCGCCGACGATGCTCTCGTTCACCACGGCGAACTTCGCCACGCCGCAGAGCGTGACGGTCACCGGCGTCGACGACGCCGACGCCGTCGACGGCGCCGCCACGATCACCGCCTCGGCGACCGGCGCCACGGCCGGCACGACGACCGTGACCGTCCAGGACAACGACGCGCTCGGCATCGAGACCAACGTCACGACCCTCACCGTCGCCGAGGGCGGCACCGGCACCGTCGGCGTGCGCCTGACCGCGCAGCCCGCGGCGAGCACCACGGTCATGGTGATGTCGTCGGACGCCTTCGCGGCCTCGGTCAGCACGGCGAGCCTGACGTTCACGACGGGCAACTGGAACACCTACCAGAACGTGACGGTCACGGGCGTCGACGACGCCGACCCCGGCAACGAGAGCGTCACCCTCACCTTCTCGTCGGCGCCGCTGGCCAACCGCACGGTCAACGTGACGGTGACCGACAATGATCCCCAGGGCATCGTGACGACGACGAGCACCGTGACGCTCGGCGAGGCGGGCACGACGACGTTCGGCGTGCGCCTCGCGGCCCAGCCGAGCTCGGACACCGTCGTCATGATCATGTCGAACGACATCACGGCGGCGACGACGACGCAGACGATGCTGACGTTCACGCCCGCGAACTACGCGAGCAACCAGACGGTGACGGTGAACGGCGTCGGCGACGCCGATCTCGCCAGCGAGACCGTGGCGATCAACCTGTCGGCCTCCGGGATGCCCACGGTCACGGTCACGGCGACGGTGACCGACGACGACATGCAGGTCGTCGTCTTCTCGACCTCGGCGGTCACGGTCGCCGAGGGCGGCAGCACCAACGTGAACGTGAGCCTCATGTACCAGCCGGCGGCCAACGTGACCGTCAACCTGTCCTCCGCGAACGCCGGGATCGCCGGCGTGTCGCCGAGCACGCGCACGTTCACTTCGGCCAACTACGCCACGGGGCAGGCCGTGACGGTGAGCGGCGCCGAGGACGCCGACGCGGCCACCAGCATGACCACGATCACGGCGAGCGCGACCGGCGCGACGAGCGCGACGCTCACCGCCACGGTCACCGACAACGACACGCTCGGGCTCGAGACCAGCCTGACCAGCCTGACCATCGGCGAGGCGGGATCGGGATCGTTCGGCGTGCGGCTCACGGCGCAGCCGCCGGGCGACGTCACGGTGATGATCTCGTCGAACGACCCCGGCGCGGCGACCAGCCCGACGACGATGCTCACGTTCACCACGGCGAGCTGGAGCAGCTTCCAGACCGTGACGGTCAATGGCGTCGACGACGCCGACCCCAGCAACGAGGCGGTGACGTTCACGGTGTCGTCGACCGGCCTGACCTCGCGGACGGTGTCGGTCACCGTCACCGACAACGATCCCCAGGGCATCGTCCTGTCGGCGACGACGGTGAGCCTCGGCGAGAGCACCACGGCCACCGTCAACGTGCGCCTCAACGCCTTGCCGCCGGGCAACGTCACCGTCAACGTCACCTCGCTCGATACCGGCGCCGCGCGCGTCGCCGTCCCCTCGCTGGGCACGCTCACCTTCACCACCGCCAGCTGGAACGTCGATCAGGCGGTCACCATCGCCGGCGTGTCCGACAACGACCTCGCCAACGAGTCGGTCGCGATCGAGCTGACCAGCACGGGCCTCTCGACGCGCACGGTCACCGCCAACGTCACCGACGACGACACCCAGGTCGTGCTGGTCAACCCGAGCACCATCACGGTGCCCGAGGGCATGACCGCGACCTTCGGCGTGACCCTCATGTTCGCGCCGACCGGGACCGCCACGGTGACCTGCACGTCCAACGGCACCGGCATCGCGACGGTCACGGCCGGCGGCTCGCTCAGCTTCACCGCCGCCGACTACACGACCGCCAAGAACGTGACGGTGTCCGGCGTGAGCGACGCGACCGCCGACAACGAGATGACGACGGTGACGTGCGCGAGCACGGGCGCCACCTCGGGCGTGGTCACCGTGAACGTCACCGACGACGAGGTGCTCGCGTTCGAGACCGACGTGGGCAGCGTGGCGCTCACCGAGCCGGGCTCCGGATCCTTCCGCGTGCGCCTGACGGCCCAGCCGCTCTCGACGGTGAACGTGACCGTCGCCTCCGGCGACCTCGGCACCGTGCTCGCCCAGCCGACCTCGCTCTCGTTCACGACGTCCAACTGGAACGTGTACCAGCCGGTCAACGTCACCGCGGTCGACGACTACGACCCGCTCGACGAGACGGTCAACGTGACGATGAGCGCGCAGGGCCTGCCGAACCGGTCGGTGGCGGTCGCCGTCGACGATCAGGACCTCGTTCGCCTGATCATCACCGAGGTGATGCCCGGCGATCCGGACGCCGAGTACGTCGAGATCTTCAACCCGTGGCCGATCGGGGTCGACCTCTCCAACTACTGGATCTCGGACTGGCAGTCGTACTACCGGCTGCCGGCCGGCACGCAGCCGCAGAACACCGACTTCCTGTCGCGCTTCCCCGCGGGCCGCGTCATCGCGCCCAACGAGGTGATCGTGGTCGCGATCGACACGCAGACCTCGTTCCAGCAGCGCTGGGGGATGCCCCCGAACTACTTCATCAAGGGCAGCGGCTCGAACGCGATGATGAGCGTCGGCGCCACGAGCAACGTCTCGCTGAACGCCGCCCAGGGCGGCGGCGAGGTCGTGTACCTCTTCTACTGGGACGGCCAGTCGGACCTCGTCACCGACGTCGACATCGTCCGGTGGGGCACCCCGCCCAGCAGCGACATCATGCAGAACAAGGGCGGGGTCTTCCAGGACGGACCGGACGCCGACACCTCGCCCTCGACGTACGCCAGTGACGCCGTGAGCATGACGTCGCCGCCGATCTTCCAGTTCGAGGGCACGACCTCCGTGCGCCGCGCGCAGTACGAGGACGGCTTCGAGAGCACCGCCGGGGGCAACGGGATCAACGGCGACGACGAGACCAGCGAGAACATCGAGGCGACGTTCCAGTTCTTCGTGAACACCGGCAACCCGCGCAACATCAACCCGCTCGCCCCGATGTTCTGAGCGCCTGCCGGCGGTTGCCCGGCTTCACGCCGTCCTCACGAAGCGTCCGTCCGCCGGACAGCGCGCCGTCAGGACGGGCGTGACATCGTCGGACGTCCGCCAGCGCGGGCGCTGGCAATCAGCAGGTTAGGCGCGGCGCGCGCGTTGCTGCTCGGCCCGGCGTGGATCACCTCCTCGCCATCCTCATCGCCGCCCTCGCCGGACTGCACGTGTCGACCTGGGGCATGTACAAGGATGGGCCCCACGAGGGCTTCCGCTGGGCGACGTACGCGCGCTCGACGCTCGTCGCGATCGCGATCGGCGCCGCGGCCTACCCGTTCCTCGGCTGGGACCTCTCCGGCGACCTCGGGCTGCGCATCGTCTTCTTCGGGCTCGTCTACTGCCTCGAGCGCGGCGCCACCGAGTTCTGGAAGTACTTCGTCCGCGAGGAGGACCAGGCCAAGTACTTCATCCCGATGCAGTTCGGCATCCTCGGCAAGCCGATGAAGGACGCGCCGCGGCGCATCGCGATCGGCGTCGCCGTCGCCGCCGCCTGCGCCGGTGTCTTCTTCGGCCTCGCCGCGCTCGACGCGCGCTGCGACTGGCCCGACTGGCTCGTCGTGCTGACGGTCGGCAGCGCGTTCGGCTGGATCTCGGCCTTCGGCGGCGCGTGGAAGGACGCGCCGATCGAGGGCTTCGAGACCTTCAAGTTCTTCCGCAGCCCCGGCGTCGCGGCCGCCTGGGCGACCGTCGTCATCCAGTTCACCGACTCGTGGCCGGTGATCGCGCTCGCCGCCGAGGGCTTCACCGTGGCCAGCATCGAGACCTACAAGAAGTTCGGCCACCCCGAGAAGCCGCCCGGCAAGTTCGCCGGCAAGCCGATCATCGCGCCCGAGCACTTCCGCTTCCGCCGCCCGTTCGCCCACGTCTTCTTCGCGATCTGGACCTGCCTCCTCCTCCACCTCGTACTCGTCACCTTCGCCTGAGCAGGGCGCGAGCGTCGTCGACGCGGTCGCCGCCGGGACCGGCGCGGCGGATGTACTCCTCGAGCGGCTTCTTCGCCTCGCGCGCGCGGCGCGTCATCGCGAGCGCCTCGCCGAGGACGAAGTAGGCGTCGACGTTCTCGGGATCGAGCTTGACCGTCTTCTCCGCAGCCTGCGCCGCGCCGCCGTAGTCGCCGAGCTCGGAGAGCACGGTCGCGAAGATCGACCACGCGTCGGCGTGGAACGGGTCGGTCGTGGTCGTCTCGAGGAGCAGGCTCTTGGCGCGCGCGAGGTCGTCGCCGACGTAGGCCGAGAGCGCGAGCCAGTAGCCGGCGTCGGCGCGCTGGCGTCGCGGCGCCTTGGCGTAGAGCTCGCGCGCCTTCAGGAACTGCTTCTGCGCCTCGGCGGGCCGACCGCCCGAGAGCTCGAGGCGACCGCGGGCCAGGTGGGTCTCGGCGCGACCCGGGAAGAGGCGCGTGAGCTCGTCGGCGACCTGCTGGGCGCCGGTGGTGTTACCGCCGATCACGTACGCGTCCATGAGCAGGAGCTTGATCTCGAGATCCTCGGGCGCGCCCTTGGCCGCCGCCTCCAGGCCCGACACCGCCGCGGCGACGTCGCGCCTGCGCAGCGCCAGCCGGC
>JAIOII010000618.1 GCA_019912685.1 Kofleriaceae bacterium | reverse complement strand
TCGACCTCGGCGCCGCGCGCGAACGACACGGAGCGGCCGCGCCGATCGACGAGCGTCCAGCCCTGCGCGTCGACGACGATCTCGCGGATCGCGCCCAGCTGGCGGCGCGCGTAGGCGAGGACGACCGCGCCGAGCACGCCGAGCACGGCGCCGGTGATCAGGTACGTCACGGCGGAGCCGCCCTGCGCCCGGGCGATGTTGCCGGCGCCGCCCGCCAGGAGCGCGCCGATCAGCAAGCCGCCGGCGGAGAACACGACGAGCAGCCAGAGGAACGCGGTGGCGGCCCGGGGAGCGATCTCGACGCGCGGCACACGATCAGAGTAGCGCAGAGCTCCGGCAGAGGCGGTCGACGCGCGTGAGGAGCGTCGGTAGCCGGTACGGCCCGTCCATCTCGCGGATGTGCGCGGCCGCCACGGCCGGGTCCATGCCCGCGGCCGTCACGTGGAGCGGGTTCGCGCTCGCGCCGCGCAGGACCGGGATCGACGGCGCGCCGGCGTACGCCGTCTTGGCCACGCCGATGACGGCGCCCTGCCGCTCGCGTGCGTCCCAGAGCCGCGCGCCCAGGCCCGGCGCGCCCGCGCCGTCGAGCCACACGTTGCCGTCGACGATCACGACGTCGAGCGACTCGGTCACCTGGGCGAGCACGCGCTCGAGCAGCGGCAGCTCGCGCAGGTAGAGCTGCCCCGGCACGTAGGCCGCGACCTCCTCGGCGCGCGCGGTCGCCACGAGCTCGCGCGCCGGGGCGGCGTCGGTCCAGCCCGCGAACAGGACGCAGCCCGCCACCGCGCCGCGGACGCGGTAGTCGACGTCGACGCAGGCGAGGCGTGCGCTGCCGCTCATGCCGCGATCCTGCCTCATGACGGTCGTGTCGCCACCCGCCGGCCATGACGTTCTGCTAGGGTCCGCGCGTGTCCGAACCGGAGTACCTCCCCGTCGCGCATGATCGCTTCCGCCTGGTGGAGCGCGACATCTTCGTCCGTCGCTTCGTCGCCGACTGCATGAGCCATCGCTGCACCCAGGTCGCCGACGAGGGCGCGCCGCTCGCGCCGCACAGGCCGCTCCTCGATGCCTGCTGCCAGTACGGCGCGGACACCGATCTCGGCGAGCGGGACGCGATCCTCGCCCGCAAGGACACGATCGCGCCGCTGCTCGTCCCCGCCGCGCGCGACGTGCCGTGGTTCGGCGACGAGCTCGAGCCGGACGAGGATCAGCCGAGCGGCTACTTCGTGCGCACGGGCGTGTTCGACGGCGGCTGCGTCTTCCTCGCGCACGATCGCCGCGGCTGCGCGATCCACCGCGCGTCGCTCGAGCAGGGCTGGTCGTTCGACGGCGTGAAGCCGCACATCTGCCGCCTGTTCCCGCTGTCGTACGCCGGCGACACGATCGTCATCAGCGACGACTTCACCGACTACGACTGCGCCGACCACGCCGGCGCGCCGACGATGTACCGCGTCCTGCGCGACACGCTCGGCGCGGTCTTCGGCCCCGCGCTCGTCGCCGCGCTCGACGCCACGGAGGCCACGGTGGCCACCCCGTCGCGCGCCGGCGGCCTGGTGCCGCTGCGCGCACGACGCCAAGC
>JAIOII010000617.1 GCA_019912685.1 Kofleriaceae bacterium | reverse complement strand
GCCGCGCCCCAAGGAGCTGGCCGCGGCCCTCGGCAAGCCCGAGCCCGCCGTCGCCGCCGCGCTCGCCGCGCTCACCGCCGCCAAGGTCGTCACCAAGGTGAAGCCCGACCTCTACGTCGCGACCGCCGTGCTCGCCGACCTCGAGGCGCGCCTGCGGGCCTACCTCGCCGCGCACAAGGAGATCACGCCGCAAGCCTGGAAGGATCTCACCGGCACGAGCCGGAAGTACTCCATCCCGCTCGCCGAGCACTTCGACGCGCAGAAGGTCACGCTGCGCATCGGCGACCTGCGCCGCCTCCGCTGAGCTCGGCCGATCAGAAGCCGCTCAGAAGCCGCTCAGAAGTAGTACCCGGCGGTCATGCCGAAGAAGGGCACGGTCCGGATGCCGCCCTCGATGTTGATGAAGATCTCGTTGGTCGGGCGGATCTGCACGCCGAGGATCGCGTTGACGACGAGCATCACCGGCGGGAGGTCGTACGGCGCGTCCCGGTTCTCGGCGCCCGGGTCCTCGACGCACTGGTCGTAGTTGCCCGTCGTGCAGATCTGGTCCGTGCGGTTGACGCTGCCCATGAGGATGCCGATGCCGGCGCCGCCGCCGTAGCGCACCGCGAGCTGCGGGACGATCGGCGTGTGATACATGAACGACAGCTCGGCGGTGACCCAGCCGAAGCCGTCGTCGCGGACGTAGTCGACCGAGCCGGGGTCCGCCGGGATCGACTTGTCCTTCTCGAGCCAGTAGCCGTTGGTCACGGTCAGCTTCTCGTACTCGAGGCCGAACGAGACCTCGAAGTCACCCTTGCGCCGCAGGAGCTCGGCGCCGAAGCCGATGTTCGACACGCCGCCGGGCACGTCCTCGACGAACCACTCGAGCATCCCCTCGGGGACGCGGACGTTGCGGAGCCGGATGCCGACGCCGATGTTGGTCTTGGGGCCCGCGACCAGGCCGGGGATCTCGGCCGCGGCCGGATCACCGGAGGTGTCGTCGTCGAGCGCCGCCCCTTGCGCGGCGGCGGTGCCCGTCGAGAGGGCGATGATGGCAAGTGCGCCTGCGAAGGCGCCCGCCACGGAACGTAGAGCTAGGCGAAAAAGCATGGTCTCCTCCGGCTGCGCGGGATTATATAGTTGTCGTCCACGACGCTTACCACGTCCCCTGGAACAATCCGTGGCCATGACCGCCGTCACGCTCGGCGTCTCGATCGGTGCAATCGCGCTGACGATCGCCCAGGTCGCGTGCACCGGCGGCGGCGCCGGCATCGGCGAGCGCTGCGACACCAGCGCCGACTGCGCGAGCGGCCTCCAGTGCCTCGACGGGCAGTGCCTCCCTCGCTGCCTCCACCACATCGAGTGCGGCGACGGCTTCGTGTGCGACGACGGGCAGTGCAAGGCCGTCGCCGCTGGCGAGAACGAGCCGTGTGACTCCGAGCTCGACTGCGGGCCGGGGCTCACCTGCCGCCTGCGCCAGCAGCTCTCGTCACCGCCGGGCATCTGCCAGCGGCACACCACCGCCGGGGTGCCCGGGGCCTCGTGCGCCACCGACTTCGACTGCCGGGGCGGCGCGTGCATGCTCGGCCACTGCCTCGATCTGTGCGCCGACGCGTCGGAGTGCCCGCCGCGCTGGGCATGCGCCGCCGTGCCCCGCGTCACGGACGACGCGATCACGCTGCTCGGCAACTTCAACGCGTGCTTGCCCGGCAGCGGCACGCTCACCTACGAGATCCCGCTCGACGAGACCGTGCAGGAGCCGCGCGTGATGGTCGCCGTGCCGAGCTCGGCGGTCGCGATGTCCGTGGTCATGGAGGTGGCCGATCCGTTCCAGCGCATCGGCGCCACGCACGTCGAGGCCCCGGACGGGCGCCAGATCTACGAGCTGCCCCTCGACCGCGAGACCTACTTCCGCAACCGCCTGCGCCACGACCCGGCGCCCGGCGTGTCGGCGTTCAAGATCCCGAGCCGCCCCGACGAGCCGCTGCAGGCCGGCGCGTACGCCGTCTCGCTCGGCGTCTTCGCCGACGCCGGCGGCGAGCCGAGCCGCGCGCGCCGCCTGCGCGTCATCGAGAAGCTCGGCCTCGGCGCCGCGCTCGACCTGCACTTCTACTTCACCGACCTCGACGACCATCCCTGCGCCGACTCGATCGGCGCCGTGCTCGACGCGGCGGGCGCGCGCGACTCCGCGGCGTTCCAGACCGAGTTCGTCGCCGAGCTGCGCGCGCTCCTCTCGCGCGCGTTCGCGACCGGCGCGACCACCTACGAGGACGTCGTCGATCATCCCGAGCTGGCCGGCCTCGTGCGCGAGCGCGCCGGCGAGCTGTTCGAGCTGAACACGCACGACCACGGCGTCGCGATCTTCTTCGTGCGCTCGATCGCCCCCGCCGGCATGCAGATCATCGTCGGAGGCACGCCGGGCGCGCCCCTGCCCGGGACCCGCGGCTCCGGCGTCGCCGTCTCGCTCGAGGCGATGTGCTACCGCGACTGGCGCACGCTCGCGCGGCAGACGGCGCACGCGGTCGCGCGCCAGCTCGGCCTCTTCCGCAACATCGAGCCCGACGGCGGCGTCGACCCGATCGACGACACGCCGGCGACGATCGACAACCTCATGCACTTCTCCGAGTTCGGCGGCACCACCCTCACGCCCGGCCAGGTCGAGGTCCTGCGGGCCAGCCCGGCGGTGCAATGACGATGACGCGGAGGACGGCCAGCATGGCGGCGATGTTCGCGACGGTCGCGATGGCGACCAGCGCGCCCGCCGGCGGACCGACCTCGACCGAGGTCATCGCCGCGCTCTCCGGCATCGACTTCCTCCCCGGCGCGGACCGGCTCAACGAGCTCCTGGGCGGCGACCTGACCGAGCTCGCCGACGTCGCCAACGGGAACGGCGACCCGGGCGTGCGGGTCCGCGCCTACCGGGCGCTCGGCCAGTTCGATGACGACCGGGCGCGGCAGGGGCTCAAGATCGGCATCGACCGGTACCGCATGGCGACCGCCGGGACGGAGCTCCTCTACCTGATGGCGGCGGCCGAGGGGCTGGGCATCATCGGCGGTCCGGCCGACGTGCCGGTGCTCGGACCGCTCCTCGACGCACCGAGTCGCGACCTCCGGGTCGTCGTCGCCCGGGCCCTCGGCGAGATCGGCGACATCCCCGCGTGTGATCTACTGCGCAGGCGTGCGGGGGTCGAGCCCGAGGAGCAGGTCCGGATCGAGCTCGATCTCGCGCTCGCGTCATGCACCCCGTGAGCGTACAATTCCGATCCCCGGGGCACGGGTGTGGCCCGGTGGGCCTATGTCGCCGCGCGACTCGACTCCACGACCGAAGTTCCCGGCGAAGACGCCGGCGACCGGCACGGGCACGGGCACGCGCCCGGTCGTAGCCGCCGCTCCGGAGCCGACCGAGTCGCTGCATCCGGTCTCGGGCGGATGGGACGAGGAGAACGATCCGGCGATCCCGCCGCCGCCGCCGACGGTCGCGCCCATGGGGACGCGCGACGAGCCGCCGGGCACCGACAACACCCGCATCGACAGCCCGGGCGCCCGGAGGATCGCGTCGGCCAGACGCTCGGCGCGTACCGGCTGCTCGAGCTCATCGGCAAGGGCGGCATGGGCTTCGTCTATCGCGCCGAGCACGCGCGCCTCGGTCGCGAGGTCGCGCTCAAGGTGCTGCGCGCCGACTACGCCAAGCGCCGCGACGCCGTGTCCCGCTTCTTCCAGGAAGCGCGCACCGTCAACCGCATCCGTCACCGCAACATCGTCGACGTCACCGACTTCATCGAGCTCGACGACGGGACGACGTACATCATCATGGAGCTCCTGCGCGGCAGGAGCCTCGGCGCGTGGGCGCGCAGCGGCTCGCCGTCCGTCGATCTCCCGCGCGCCCTCGCGCTGCTCATCCAGATCTGCGACGGGCTGGCCGCAGCGCATGCGGTCGGCGTCATCCACCGCGACCTCAAGCCCGACAACATCATCATCGTCGGGACCGCCGACGGCGCGGAGCAGGTGAAGCTCCTCGACTTCGGCGTGGCCAAGCTCATCAACCGCGACGACGAGGACATCGGGCTCGAGACCGCGGCCGGCTCGGTGATCGGCACGCCGGCCTACATGTCGCCCGAGCAGGCGGGCGGCCTCGTCGTCGATCACCGCGCCGACATCTACTCGCTCGGCGCGATCATGTACGAGCTGTTCTGCGGGCAGCCGCTCTTCCGCGGGCGCTCGTTCGGCGAGTACGTGCGCAAGCACCTGAACGAGCTGCCGGTGCCGCCGCGGCAGACCCTCGGCGGCGCCAACCTCGACGGCCGCATCGAGCAGCTGCTCCTCCGCTGCCTCGAGAAGCAGGCCGAGCGCCGCTACCAGACGGCGGAGGAGCTGCGCGACGAGCTGTTGCACCTGCTCGCCGGGATCGAGACGCACGAGCACACGCTCGACGGCGGCGCGCGGCCGCGGATGCCGCTGCCGCGCGCCGCCGTCGAGCGTGTGCTCGTG
>JAIOII010000616.1 GCA_019912685.1 Kofleriaceae bacterium | reverse complement strand
CGGCGCCGACCGGCGGTGGCAGGCTGCCCGTCGCGAAGCGCGCGCGCGCCTGCGTCGTGCGCAGCGCGAAGGCGGTGCGCACGGCCCGCAGCGTCTCCATGATCGCGGCGAGCGACGGGCGCTCCTCGACGTTCTTGGCGAGCATCGCGAGCAGGAGCGCCTCGAGCTGCGGCGGGATGTCGGGCCAGACGTCCGACGGCGGCGGCGGCGGCTCGCGCAGGTGCATCGCGACCATGTCGGCGACGCTCTCGGCGACGAACGGCGGGCCCTCGAGGAACATCTCGTACGCGATCACGCCGAGCGAGTAGATGTCGGTGCGCTCGTCGAGGCTCTTGCCGCGCGCCTGCTCGGGCGAGACGTACTGCGGGGTCCCGAGGATCACGCCGCTCGTGGTGAGCGACGTGCTCCGCGGCGTCGCGTCGTCGCGCAGCTTGGCGATGCCCCAGTCGACGATCTTGACGGCGACCGCGCCGCCGACGCCGTCGCTCAGGTAGATGTTGTCGGGCTTGAGATCGCGGTGCACGACGCGCTGCGCGTGCGCGGCGACGAGCGCGTCGGCGATCTGCAGCAGGACGTCGATCGCCTCGAGCGGGCTCATGCGGCCCTGCTCCATGCGATCGCCGAGCGTGCGGCCGCGCAGGAGCTCCATCACGAGGTACGGACGGCCGTCGGGGAGCTGGCCGATGTCGAAGATGTCGACGACGCTCGGGTGCGCGATCTGGTTGACGGCGCGCGCCTCCTGCACGAAGCGATCGGCCATGCCGGCGGAGCGCACGAGCTCGGCGTGCACGACCTTGATCGCCGCGCGCTTCCCGATGACCGGGTGCGTGGCGGCGTGGACGGTGCCCATGCCGCCCTCGCCGATCTTGCCGTCGATGCGCCAGTCACCGACCGTGCTGCCGGGTGAGAGTCCTACCGATGCCCCGGAGCCGGTCACGACGATCTCGCGCGCCACCTTGCCGTCGGCGGCGAAGGGCAGCGTTTCACCCTGGAGGTCTGGGCGGGCGCGGATGCCGATGTCGCGGGGTTCAGCCATGTGGTTCCGAAGTGCCGAAACCTCGGTGAATGGGATCCCGAGATTAACCAGCTAGGGGCGAATCTTACAACCCCAAAAGAATGGCAGGCCGCATTGGCTGGACCAGGAAAAGGTCGCGAAAACGCTGGGGAATGGTAGGTTCTGAACGTCAGAGTGACCAGATCTTCCGAGGCGACGGCGGCGTTGCGACCGGTGGTCGACGAGCTGCGCCAGCGGTCGACGATGCACGTGACCGAGATCGTCGCCGCGCTCCTGCGCGTCTGCCGCGCGCAAGCCGCCTACATCGATCAGCACAAGACGGAGCCCGGCCTGCACCGCCCGTTGCTCGCGCTCGAGGCTCGTCTGCGCGCCCGGTTCGAGGCCTGGCGGCGACCGCGCTGGATCGCCGCGCGCCTGGAGGAGCTCGCCGGTGAGCTCGAGCGGGCGTGCGTCGATGCGCCGGCGGCGCTCGTCGCGTGGCAGGCGTCGCGGTGGCTCGAGCGGCGGTCGGCGCGTCACCTCGTCGGGTTCTTCGCCGGCGTCGATCGCGTGGTGACGAGCGGCGACCCGTGGCCGATCGTCGAGTCGCCGGCGCTCTGCTACGACGTGCCGACCGGCAATCCGGCGAACCGCGGGCGCGCGGCAGATCGCGGCGAGTGGCTCGCGCTGGTTCCCGACGACACGGCGGGGGTCGACGTGCGCCTGCGCTGGTGCGGCGCGTGGCTGCCGCCGGTGAAGCGCGGGACGCGAATCGCGGTCGGCGTGGTCGCGCGCTCGACGGAAGACTTCGCGTTCGATCGCCTCGAGCCCGATGCGGCGCCGCGCTTCTACAACGTGCGGCCGAGCGCGCCCGACTATCGCGCGCGCGTCGACGCGGTGATCACGCACGCGGTCGCGGCGGGCATCGACGTGCTGGTGTTGCCGGAGCTGTCGCTCACCGACGAGCTGCACGCGTGGTTCGTGGCGGATCCGCGCGTCGCGAAGCTGCCGCTCGTCGTCGCCGGGTCGCGACACGTCGGCGCGACGACGGACGCGCCGGGGCGCAACGTGACGACGGTGCTCGCCTACGGGCGCGTGCTCGCCGAGCACGACAAGATGTCCGACTTCTTCTTCCAGGACGGCGCGGTCACGCGGCACGAGCACGTCCGGCCGGGGACCTCGATGCAGGTGCTCCTCGGCGAGCGGGCGAGCGTCCTCGTGCTCATCTGCAAGGACGCCCTGCGCGAGGACTGGCAGAGCCTCGTGCAGCGGCTGGCACCCCGCCTGTTGCTGGTCCCGGCGATGTCCCGCGAATCCGCCGATTTCACGGCGTTCGCCGAGCGGCTGGCGCGGAGCCCGCAGGCGATCACGGTGGTAGCAAACATCGGTGAGACGTGTGCCATCGTGGGCCGTCCACGACGGGAACTTCTTGTGATCGCTGGAGATGTGGTGATAGGGACGTGCTACGTGTACGTGGTTGGAGGCGGCCAATCCGGAGTGGGTGTAGGTTGATGACAACCAATGTGGAATTATCTTGTTGACGGTAACGTAAACCACTTGCCACACTGACCTAGAACACCCTGTCATTCTGTCGTCTCGTCACGAACTGGCCGTCCCTGTTGGATGAAAGGGGGCTTCGATGCACCCGACCGAGCAGCTCATCGATCTTCTCGCTTCTGGCAACGAGGAGGACCTTTCCGAGGCGGCGTGGATGATCGGCGGCGAGCTCGCCGGGCGGCGGCACGAGACGGTGGCCGCCGCGCGCCGGTACCTCGCGGACGCGGCTGCGCGGACGCCGGCCGGCAGCGG
>JAIOII010000615.1 GCA_019912685.1 Kofleriaceae bacterium | reverse complement strand
CCCATCCCCGGCACCCAGCGCTTGTTCTTCCAGGCCGGCGCCCACCGCCTGGGGGTCTTCGACGTCGCGAGCGGCGCGACGGTCTCCGCCGAGGGCACGAACCTCGCGGAGGTCGCGAAGGTGGCGGTCCAGGACGGCGTCGTGGTCTCGGGCGCGGAGCGGCTGCGGGTGTGGCGGGACGGGGCGCCGACGGCGACCGGTCCGCTCGCGATCGCCGAGATGATCGACGTCGACGCCGGCCGGCCGGCGCTCTTCGCGACGCTCGACGGCGTGTTCATGCTCGACCCCCGCACCGGCGCGACGGAGGACGTCGAGGCGGGCACCTCGAGCACGGCGGCCGACCGTCACGGCGACCGCATCCTGTACGACGCCGACGACGACGTGAAGGAAGCGGAAGGAGGGCGCGCCCGCGTCTGGTTCCGCCGGTCGAGCGACTACTTCGTCACCGACGTCGACGCGGCGACCGGCCGTGTCGCCATGACCGACGACGACGCCTTCTACGTCGTCCGCCCCGACGAGCGCGATGTGTTCGGCTTCCACGCCTTCGACTGCGGCGACCCGCTGTACCTCTACCTCGAGCGCGGCCAGGCGCGGGCCGCGGCGTACGACGGCGTCACCGTGCACCTCTACGACACCGACACGCAGAAGGGCCTCGGCGGCATCGAGCTCACGGACGACAACATCGAGGCGCTCGCCTTCATCCCGGGCAGCGACGAGCTCGCCCTGGTCGGCGAGTCGCTCTACCTGTGGGACCCGGTCGCGCACACGGTGCTGGCCTGGCCGTTGCCCGCGGATCACGCCGGCTTCGCCGCGACGTCGATCGGCGTCGACCCGACGGGGACCCAGGTCGCGGTCGGCTTCGCCGACGGCGCCGTCCTGTGGGCGCGGCTCGACGGCGTGCGCGAGCACGGCGCCTCGGTCGGCCCGTCCGTCGCCACCGAGAAGGGCCCGGCCGCCGTGACCTGCCGCGGCAAGAAGATGGCGACGAGCCTCGGCGAGATCGCCGGCCCGGACGCAGGCGACGACGACCTCGACGAGTGACTGGAACGGTCAGCGCCAGGCGGCGCGGATCGCGTCGAGCCGGCGCCGCTCGGGTTCTCGCGCGGCGCGCCGCCGCCGAGGCGCGTATGCTCGGCCCGTGATGCGAGCCCTTGTCATCTCCTGCCTCGTCGTCGTCGTTGCATGTACGGGGCGCGCGACCGGGCCTACCGTGGGCGCCGGCACCGGCTCCGGCTCCGGCGCAGGCTCCGGCGCAGGCTCCGGCACCGGCGACGACGGCGACACGACGCCGTGTGCGGAGCCGCGACCTGGGGCCGACTACCAGTGCATCCAGGACTGCGGTCCGCCGGTCGTGCGAGAGGGAGATCCGCAGCCCGCGTGGCGCTGGCTCAGCCCCGAGGAGGTCGAGGCGCGCGAGCGCGGCGGCTGCCCGCGGTGCCTGCCCCCCGAGGCGCGGATCGCGACGCCGGATGGCGACGTGGCGATCGCAAGCCTGACGGTCGGCGCGCGCGTCCTCACGATCGACGCCGGAGGCCGGCGGCGGATCGCGACCGTCGTGCGGGTCGGCACGACGCCCGTGCGTCACCGCCACGTCATGATCCGCGCGACGCTCGCCGACGGCCGCGTGGTGACCGCCTCGCCCGAGCACCCGACCGCCGACGGCCGCACCCTGCGCGAGCTCGCGGTGGGCGCGACGCTCGACGCGTCCGCGGTCATCAGCCTCGAGCGCATCGCCTTCACCGGCGAGCGCACGTGGGACATCCTGCCGTCGGGGCCGACCGGACGCTACATCGCCGACGGCGTCGTGCTCGGCTCGACGCTCACGGATTGACGGCGTCGCTCATGCCGTGCGCGGCCCGGCAGGTCTTGCTGTAGAGGTCGCGGAAGATGTTGGCGGGATCGGTGATCCGCTTCACCGCGTCGTAGTTGGGCTTGTTCCAGACCGACCAGAACTCGTCGGGCGAGTAGTAGTTGTGCGAGATGAGCGTCTTGATGCCGCCGACGCGCGCGAGCTCCTCCTCGATCATCCGGTGGATGTTCTTGCCGGGCGGCTGCTTCATGCCGTAGATGGCGAGGTCGAGGAACAGCTCGTCGGTGAGCCCCGCGAAGAAGCTCGGCCGGATCCACTCGTAGTCGCGCACCCGGCGGTAGGGCACGCACCAGAGCGGGAAGAAGCGGACCTCGCGGCGGTACCAGTCGAAGAAGGCCGGCACGCGCGAGAGCGGCAAGAACGTGTCGAGCGTGACCCGCGGTCGGTCGGCGGGCAGCCAGCGGTGGAGGCGCTCGGCGAGCCGCAGCACCGCCGTCGACGAGAGGAAGGGGTGGACGTTGGTGACGCCGCGATCGTAGCGGAAGAGGTAGTGCTCGGTGCGAAGGTAGTCCTCGCGACGGCGCCCCGTGCTCTTGTAGTAGACGCGCCAGCGGTCGTGCCGGTGC
The DNA here is from genome assembly GCA_019912685.1 of Kofleriaceae bacterium. Classification (GTDB taxonomy): domain Bacteria; phylum Myxococcota_A; class Polyangia; order Haliangiales; family Haliangiaceae; genus UBA2376. Next base: position 905 of record JAIOII010000615.1, on the reverse strand, counting down.
GTGTACGGCGCGTGGTCGACGAAGCGCCCGACGTTCAGGACGAGCTTCGTCGGGCTGTGGATGATGCCGTCCATGAAGTCGACGCCGTGCCAGTCCGCGTGCGCCGCGATCGCCGCCAGGTAGTCGTCGAGCCGCTCGTGCGTCTCGTACGTGACGTGCACGAACGGCTTCGCCGGCACGAGCCGGAAGGTCAGCTTCGAGAGGATGCCGAGCGTGCCGAACGCGCCGTGCATCATCTGGAAGAGCAGGCTGTTCTCGTTGTCGGGGCGGCAGACGATCACGTCGCCACCTGCCGTGATCACCTCGTACTCGAGACACGTGTCGTGGAAGCCGCCGTGGCGGAACGACATCGACTCGAGGGAGCAGCCGGCGACGGCGCCGCCGACCGTGATCGTCTTCAGCTCGGGGACGACGAGCGGCACGAGGCCGTACGCGAGCGTCGCGTCGACGAGGTCGACGAACGTGACCCCCGACTCCGCCACGCAGATCCGGCGCACCGGATCGATCGAGAGGATCTGATCGAGGTCGGAGATGTCGATCTTCTCGTCGGTGTGCCGCAGGTCGTGCGGCTTGGGCACCATGTGCGAGACGGCGCGCTTGTGCAGGCAGAGCGGCGCGCTGCTCCGGCGCTCGCGCAAGCGTTGCGCGATCCGCGCCACCTTTCCTTCGTGCTCCGACCGGCCTGACATGCACCTGACCGGTGCAGAATCCAGGCCACGCGCGCCTCGTTCAGAGCGCGAGGCGGAGCGCGCGCGCGCGAACCGGCCACGCGTCGCGCCCGCGGCCGAAGAGGCCCGCGAGGATGGTCTCGGCGTCGGCGCGCGCCGCCGGCGTGCGCATGACACGACGCCAGACCCGAGTCTCGAGCTGCCAGCGCCACGCGGGGCGGGCGCCGAGCGCGATCA
>JAIOII010000614.1 GCA_019912685.1 Kofleriaceae bacterium | reverse complement strand
CGTCGCGCGCGCGCTCGGCGGCGCGAAGGCGCGCGACCGGCTCGTGTGCTTCGCGGCGGAGGCCCGGCGATGACGCGAGGGCTCACGCGGTGGTGGATCCGGCCGGTCGTCGCGCTCGGGCTGTGGCTCGCCGCGTTCGTGATGGTGGTCCACGCGCAAGGGGACGTCGGCATCGCGCGCGACGAGACCGTGTACATGGGGCACGGGTCGAAGTACGCGCGGTGGTGGCTCGACACGCTCGGCGGCAAGGACGGCATGGTGTCCGAGAAGGGCATCACCGCGAGCTGGGGCGGCAAGGGCGCCACCGACAACAACCGCGAGCACCCGCCGCTCATGAAGACGGCGTTCGGGCTCTCCGAGATCGTGCTGCACGACAAGCTGGGCGTCGCGTCGGAGGTGACCGCGTACCGCGTGCCGACGGCGGCGATGTTCGCGTGGCTCGTCGTCGTCGTGTTCTTCTGGGCGGCGCAGGTGTGGGGGACGGCGACCGGCGTCATCGCGGCGCTGCTCACCCTCTTCCTGCCGCGCGCGTTCTTTCACGCCGGGCTCGCGGCGTTCGACGCGCCGATCGCGACGCTCTGGGTCGCGACCATCTACGCCTACTGGCGAAGCGTGCGATCGCCGCGCTGGGCGATCGCGGCCGGCGTGCTCTTCGGCCTCGCGCTCGCGACCAAGCACAACGCGCTGCTCCTGCCGTTCGCGCTGGCGCCGCACTTCGTCTACGTCGTCGTGCGCCGGGTGCGCGCGGGCGAGCCGCTCGGGCGCGTGTGGGTGGTCGCGCCGGCGATGGCGATCCTCGGCCCGCTCGTGCTCGTCGCGCTGTGGCCGTGGCTGTGGTTCGACACCGTCGCGCACGTGCGCGACTGGCTGAAGTTCCACATGAACCACGTGCACTACAACTTCGAGTACCTCGGGGAGAACTGGAACGCGCCGCCGTTCCCGTGGCACGTCGCGCTCGTGACGACCTTGCTCACGGTGCCGGCGGCGACGCTCGCGCCGACCGCGGCCGTCCTGCGCGAGCGATGGACGTTCCCGTGGCTCGAGCCGGCGGCGATCGCGCTCGCCGGCGCGCTCGTCGTGCTGCCCGCGGCGATCGAGACGCTGCACGCGCAGCCGCGCGCGCTCACCCACTACAACGCGATCGCCGGCGGCGCGCCGGGCGGCGCCGACCTCGGCATGAACCGCCAGTTCTGGGGCGAGTCCGCGCGCGGCGTGTTGCCGTTCCTGCGCTCGCGCCCGACCGGCCCCGTCTACAGCCACGACGCCTCGCCGGCGTGGGGCATCTATTTCCGCGACAAGCGCTTGCCCCCGACGATGCGCGACGCCGGTCGCGAGGAGGCCGGCATCGCCTCCTCCCAGCTCGCCATCGTGATCCACGAGCTCCACTTCAACCGCCACGACTACCTGATCTGGAAGGCCTACGGCACGGTCCAGCCCGTCTTCGTCCTGCGCGTCGACGGCGTCCCCGTGGTCTCGGTCTACGAGCGCGCCGCGCGCTAGCGGATGCAGCCGTCGCCGGCGTACTCGATCGCGCGGTCGTAGTGGATGTTGACGGGGGCCGAGAGGTTCCAGCGGTTGAGGAGGACGGCGCCGTAGACGTCGACGGGCGCGCTGGTCGCGAGGTCGGCGTCGGGGGCGTAGAGGTTGCCGGCGAACGTCGAGCCGCCCGAGAGCGCGATCGAGCCGGCGCTCGCGATGTAGACGCGCAGATCGCGCGGGCGCGCCGGATCGCCGAAGGTCGCGGTGCCGGGCAGGTTGAGGAAGCCGGTGATGAAGAGGTCGAGCTCGGCGCCCGGCGCGACCTCGACGGTGAGGTTGCCGTCGAGCGTGACGTCGCCGCCGATGAAGAGCGCGGTGCGGCCGGTCGCGCGGATCGTGACGGTGCCGCCGCCGCTCGCCAGGATGCGCTCCAGGTAGAAGCGGCCGCAGGGCAGCTCGAGCGTCACGTCGCCCTGCACGTCGACGAGCTCGTCGGGCGTGATGCCGACGTCGGCGTCGTGGTTCGCGAGCGCGTGCTCGGCGACGATCGCGCCGATGTCGAGCACGTCGGTCGCGTCGCAGCGGCACGGCGGCGGCACCGACACCGGCGCGGTCGTGCGGCTGCTGGCGTTCACGGTGCCGGTGACGGTCGCGCCCTCGGTGGTCGTCAACGCGCCGGTGACCGTGAGCGAGGCGACGTCGACGTTGCCGCCGACGCGCGCGGCGCCGCCGACGGTGATCGTCGACGACGAGCGGCCGAGCCCGCCCTGGAC
>JAIOII010000613.1 GCA_019912685.1 Kofleriaceae bacterium | reverse complement strand
GGCCTGACGCGGCGCCTCGCCGCCGAGCGAGCGGTGGCGGCGCTGCTCGTAGATGCCCTTGGGCGCGAGCTCGCGCTCGAGCGCGTCGTAGAGCGCGGTGTAGAGCGCCGGCGCCTGCGCGAGCGCCGGCGAGAAGAGCTGCGTCACGAGGTAGTCGCCGTAGCGCTCGACGGCGATCGCCGGCAACCCGTCCGACTCGCCGTTGACGAGGCGCACGTTCTCGAGCGCGCCGAGATCGAGGAAGCGGCCGCGGAGCGCGATCGCCGCCTTCACGCGCGCGGCGACCAGCGACGCGTCGATCGGACGATCGTCCTTCGTCCAGAGGCGCACCGCGATCGCACCGTCACCCTCGGCGAGGCCGCGACCGACCAGCTCACCGTCGGTGTCGACGATGTCGAGCGCCGTGCCGGGCTCCTCGCGCAGGGGGCGACCGACGGCCTCGCGATACACCCAGGGATGACCGACGCGCAGGTGACGCGCGACGTCGAACGGAACCCGGATCGTGTTCCGGCGTACGATCGGCGCGCCCAGGTTCCGGCGACGCGAACGATGCTGCGGGCGATCCGGGCCGGCCATGGGGGCGGCATCCTAGCCAGCGCCCCCCCTCTGTCAACTGCGCCCGCCGGCGACGGCGAAAAAACCCCTTTACAGTTGACCATCTCGATCAGGTAAGCTCCGCGCGCCTCGGAGCACACATGGTCACCAACACGTCCGCCGCCACGTCCGCCGCTCTGGTCACGGTCCGCTTCGGCGAGTTCCTGCGCGAGAAGAACCTCATCAACGACGAGCAGTGGCTCGCCGCGCTCGCCATGCACTGGAGCGAGACGCCGCGCCGGCGGTTCGGCGACGCGCTGGTCGACCTGGAGATCCTCGACAGCCACGTCGTCGAGGAAGCCGCCGACGTGTTCCACGACGGCCTGGACGTCGTGGAAGTCCGCCTGAGCGCGTAGGCGATACGCCTGGCTCTCGGCGAGCCCTGCATAGGTCAGACGAAGTTCTGTTGTGCGGTTGGGAGCCGCGCTACCCTGACGAGTCAGACCGGTCCCGCGAGGGGCGTGACCGGCCGGAGGTACCCTGACGATGCCCACGGAAGAGAAGCACGGCCCGAGCAACGGACACGCGAACGGCAACGGCACCCGCAGCAAGCGCAGGAGCTCGCTCATGCAGGCAGCGGTCGCCCTTCCCACGGTCGAGTCGTCGCTCGAGGAGTTCATCGCCCGTGCGAACTCGACGCTCGTGGACGTCGATCAGTGGGAGGCCGAGGCGCGCGCCGAGAAGGAGCGCCAGCTCCGCGAGCAGACCGACGCCGAGGCCGCGCGCATCGCGCGCGCCGAACAGGCGATCCGCGACGAGGCGTTGCGCGAGCGCTCGACGCTCCACGCCCGCATCCGCGATCTCGAGAGCGAGCTCGCCGACGCGCAGGCGCGCCGCGCCGAGCTCGAGGCCAAGGTCGCCGTGCTCGCGAGCGACAGCGCCAACGCGCCGGTGCTCGCCGATCTCCAGGGCCGCCTCGCCGCCGCCGAGGCGCGCAG
>JAIOII010000612.1 GCA_019912685.1 Kofleriaceae bacterium | reverse complement strand
GGTCGCGGGGGTCCGTGCGGGGCGCGGGTCGGCGCGGGTCGGCACGGGTCGCGCTCGTGGCGGCGAGTGATAGTCGAATCATCAGACGTCAGGCTTCGGGAAGAAGGCTTCAGGCCTCAGCATCCCCTCGTCATCTCACCTCCTCTTCCCGTCGACCCAGGTGTAGAAGCCCTCGCCGGACTTCTTGCCGAGCTTGCCCTCGGCGACCTTCTTGCGGAGCAGCTCGGGCGGCTCGAACGTCGGTCCGAGCGCGTCGGAGAGGTAGTCGGCGATGCCGAGGCGCACGTCGAGGCCGACGAGGTCGGTGAGCTCGAGCGGGCCCATCGGGTGGCCGTAGCCGAGCTTCATCGCGGTGTCGATGTCGGCGGCGGACGCGACGCCTTCCTCGACCATGCGGATCGCCTCGAGGCCGAGCGTCAACCCGAGCCGGCTCGACGCGAAGCCCGGGCTGTCCTTCACGACGATCGCGGTCTTGCCCCACGCCTCGCCGAGCGCGACCGCGGTCGCGACGGCCGACGGATCGCTCGCCGCGTGGTGCACGACCTCGAGCAGCTTCATCAGGTGCACGGGGTTGAAGAAGTGCATGCCGATCATCCGCGACGGATCGCCGACGGCGCCGGCGATCTTGGCGACCGGCAGGCTCGACGTGTTGGTCGCGTAGAGCGCGGTGGCAGGCGCGGCGCGCTCGACCGCGGCGAAGAGCTCGCGCTTGAGCTCGAGCTTCTCGGGGACGGCCTCGACGACGAGGTCGGCGCCGGTGCACGCGGCGGCGAGGTCGCCGGTCGCGGTGATCCGCGCGATGGCCGCGTCGCGCACGTCCGCCTGGACCTTGCCGAGCGAGACGCCCTTGTCGAGCGACGCGACGATCTTGCCGCGCCCCGCGTCGGCGAGCTCCTGCGTCACGTCGTAGAGACGCACGTCGTGGCCGGCGAGCGCCGCGACGTGCGCGATGCCATGGCCCATGGTGCCCGCGCCGAGGACGGCGACGGTGCGGATCGAGGAGGCTGAGAAACGCGCGCTCATGCGCGGAACGTACGCCAAACCCGAATCGCCGTCAGTCGGGGAACGGATCAGTCCGGGAACGGGACGAGCTCGTCGTGGTCGCCCGGGATGAGCGGGAAGGCGCCCGCCTTCCACCGGTCGCGGGCCTGGAAGAGGCGCTCCTTGTCGCTCGCGACGAAGTTCCAGAGCAGGTGCCGGGGGGCGTCGAGCGGCGGTCCGCCGAGGATGGCGAGGTGGGCCGGGTAGGCCGCCGAGACGGTGACCTCGCCCTCGCCGAGGACCAGCATGTGATGCCGGTCGTAGGTCTCGCCGCCGACCATGACCTCGCCGTTCACGACGTAGATCGCGCGCTCGGCGAAGAGCGGCGGGATCGTCAGCCGCGCGCCCGGCGCCATCGTCGCGATCGCGTAGAGGAGCGGCGATGGCGTCTCGACCGGGGACGCGACGCCGAAGGCCGCGCCGGCGACGACGCTCACGGTGACGCCGCCGACGCTCACCGCCGGGATCCGCGACGAGCCGTGGTGCACGAACGCCGGATCGACCTCCTCCGCTCCGAGCGGCAGCGCGACCCAGAGCTGGAGCCCGTGCGCGCGCCCGCCGGCGGCGCGGACGGCGTCGCTCGTGCGCTCCGAGTGGACGATGCCGCGCCCGGCCGTCATCCAGTTGACCTCGCCCGGCCGGATCACCTGGATGAAGCCGAGGCTGTCGCGGTGCGTGAGCTCGCCGTCGAAGAGCCAGGTCACGGTGGCGAGGCCGATGTGCGGGTGAGGGCCGACGTCCATGCCCTGGCCCGGCGCGAAGTCGACCGGGCCGAAGTGATCGACGAAGACGAACGGCCCGACGTTCCGGCGCTCGATCTGCGGCAGCACGCGCGCCACGCGCACGCCCGGGCCGAGCTCCTTCTTCTTCGTCGCGATGACCTGGACGATCTGGCTCATGGTTGCTCCTTCGCGCCGGCTCGCCCGCGTCCGAGCTCGGGGTGATCGGTCTCGATCCAGCGCGCTCCCTTGTGGCGCCAGGCCTGGATCCCACCCGCATCGTTCACCGTCCACACATCGAGAAGCAAGCCCGCCTCGGCCACGGCGGCGACGAACGCGTCGTCGGCGCCGCGCTGATCGACCGCGACCCCCGTGAAGCGCCGTCCGGCGGCGACGCGCACGAGCTCGGCGGGGTAGGGCAACACGCGGCCGTCCCCGTCCGTCGGCGCGTCGACCGTCCAGTACGCCTCGACCCCGGGCAGGCGCTCGGCGACGGCCGCCAGCGCGTCCGCGTCGTACGCCTGGAGCGCGAGGGTGACGCCGCGGGCGCGTGGATCGGCGGCGAGCACCGCCTTCGCGATGACGTCGGCGTCGGCGGCGCCGGTCTTGACCTCGACGAACAGCATCCGCCCCGGCGGCGTCGCGGCGATCGCCTCGGCCAGCGTCGGGATGCCTTCGCCCGCGAAGCGCGCGTCCTTCCAGGCGCCGACGTCGACGTCGCGCAGCGCGGCGAGCGTCGTGGCCGCGACCGGCAGCTCGGTCGTGCCGCCGCTCGTGCGCTTCGTGGTCTCGTCGTGGATCAGGACGACGTGGCCGTCGCGCGTGACGCGTACGTCGATCTCGCACGACTCGGCGCCCAGCTCCCACGCGCGCCGCAAGGCCGCGAGCGTGTTCTCCGGCGCCTCGGCGGACGCGCCGCGGTGGGCGACGATGCCGCGCATCACCGAAGCCGCCTCGGCTTCCGCCTCGGCCGCCGGCGCGGCCGCCGGTCTCGCCGCGGTCCCGCCGTTGCCGCACGCGGCTGCGATCACGACCAGTCCGAGCGACAGACGCACGCGAACATCGTAGCATCGCCGCGAGATGACCACCGCCGTCGACCCCGATCGCATCCGCAAGGAGCTCGAGGCGATCGTCGGACCGCGCCGCGTGTCGCTGCGGCCGGTCGACCTCGACACCTACGCGCGCGACATGTGGCCTCGGCTGCTCTTCGCACGCCGCGACGGCGAGCCGCCGGCGCAGCAGCCGTACGCGGTCGTGTGGCCGGAGAGCGCGCGCGAGGTCTCCACGATCGTCCGCGCCGCGCGCGCGATGCGCGTGCCGGTCATCCCGTACGGCGGTGGTTCGGGCGTGTGCGGCGGGGTCGTGCCCGTGCGCGGCGGTATCACGATCGATCTCAAGCGCATGCAGCAGGTGCGCGCCGTGCGCGGCGACGAGCTCGTCGTCGACGTCGAGGCCGGCCTGTCGGGCGAGCGCTTCGAGCGCGACCTGCAGCGGCGCGGCTTCACCTTCGGCAACTTCCCGTCGTCGATCTACTGCTCGACCGTCGGCGGCTGGCTCGCCACGCGCGCCGCCGGCCAGCTCTCGACCAAGTACGGCAAGGTCGAGGACCGGGTCGCCGGCCTCACGGTCGTCACCGGCACGGGCGAGCTCATCGACACCGACGGACCGTCGCGCGCGCTCGGCGGCCCCAACTGGACGCAGCTCATCGTCGGCAGCGAGGGCACGCTCGGCGTCATCACGTCGGCGCGCCTGCGCCTCTCTCCGGCGCCGCAGCTGCGCGTGTTCCGCGGCTTCGAGGTGAGCAGCGTCGCCGCCGGCGTCGAGGCGATCCGGCGCGTGATGCAGCGCGGCCTCCGGCCCGCGGTCGTGCGCCTCTACGACGAGCTCGACACGTTCCTCAACAGCCTGGGCCACGGGAAGAGCGGCGGCCAGGAGCACAACGAGCGCGCGCACATGTACGCGCCCACGCCCTTGCCGGGCGAGGGCGCCGTGCCGGTGCTGCCGGGCG
>JAIOII010000611.1 GCA_019912685.1 Kofleriaceae bacterium | reverse complement strand
TCGCCACGCCGGCCGCCGTCGTGCGCACGATGCAGTCGAACCCGAACGTCGCGTCGCGCAGGCCCACCGGCAGCGCGAGCCCGTCGTCGCTCACGTTCGCGCGCAGGTTCACGCGCCCGCCCGCGTCGATCTCGCGCGCCTCGACGCGCGTGAGCTCCGACGCCGGCACCGCCACGCCGCGCTGATAGAAGTGCTGCCCCGCCGCCGCGTACGGCCCGGCGCACGCGCCCGCGTCGTCGCGCACCCAGAACGCGTCGAGCGTGACCTCGTCGGCGCGATGGAGCGCCGCGATCGCGCCGTCCACCACCGTGTGCACGTACGTCGCCTCGCGCCCGTCGATCCGCCGCAGCGCCGTCGCGTCGCACGACGCGCTCGTGAACACCGTCACCATGTTCGAGAGCTGGCGTCCGCCCGGCGTGCAGTACGCGTTGCCGTCGTCCCACGACCGCGCGACGCACGCCTCGCCGCGCTGCGCGTCGAAGATCTCGACCGTGTCGAGCTGGCGCGAGCCGTCGTCGAACGCGTGCCACTGGAGCTCGAGCCGCGAACCGCTCGCGACGGTCGACGGATCCTCGGCGCACCCCACGAGGACCCCGAGTCCAAGAACCACCCGCTTCACCCGATCGACGATAACGATCTCGGGTCCCGCTGTAACGTACTTTCTGTATGTAATCGTACGGGAATTGCGTCGGATGATCGGCGCAAAGGTGCGATATCCGCCCTAGCCACTCCCGGTCACGACGCGCGCGGCGGGCCGAACCACGTCGCGAGCGCGTCGCGGAGGCCGTGGTCCGTGCCCTCTCCGACCCACGCGACGTGTCCGTCGGGGCGGACCAGGACGGCCGACGGCGCCGCGACCGCGCCGAGCGCCGGCAGCTCCCACGCGCCGCGGTAGCGCGCCTCGAGCTGCGGAACACGATCTGCCCAGCCCGCGAGATCGACCGCCGCGCCGAGCTGGATCAGCACCGGCCGCGCCTCGCGCAGGCACGAGAACACGCGGCGCGGGCCGGCGTCGGTCTCGAGCTCGAGATCCGGCATGCGGCGGCCGAGCAGCGGATGGCCGGCGCCGAGGTCGTAGTGGATGTCGAGGCCCGACATCTTCGCGCCGAACCGCTTGCGCGGCTCGTCCATGCGCATCAGCTCGGCGACGTGCTCGTTCAGCGCCTTGCTGCGGTCGTCGCCGCGATGGAGCGCGGTGAGCGCCATCGTGGTGCGGAGCACGCGCGCCGCGACGGGGTGGCGCTCGGCCTGGTACGTGTCGAGCAGGCTCGCGGGCGAGGTCCCGTGCACCACCTGGGCGAGCTTCCATCCCAGGTTCACGGCGTCCTGGACGCCGGTGTTGAGCCCCTGGCCACCGACGGGCGAGTGCACGTGCGCCGCGTCGCCCGCGAGGAGCACGCGCCCGGCGCGGTAGGACGCCGCCTGGCGGGCGGCATCGGAGAAGCGCGAGAGCCACGTCGCGTCGTGGGCGCCGAAGTCGGTGCCGTACGCGGCGACGAGTGCGCCCTGCAGCTCGTCGAACGTCGGCGTGCCGTCGCGCACGCGCTCGTCCTCCAGCACGACGCCCACGCGCTTGCCGTCCTCGAGCCGGCCCATCGCGTGGGTGCCCTTCTCGGTGCGGCGGATGCCGAGCGGCGGCTCCTCCGTCATGTGGACCTCGGCGATCAGGTAGCTCGTCGACGCCTCCCAGCCCGCGAAGTCGATCCCGGCGTGCTTGCGCACGAGGCTGCGACCGCCGTCGCAGCCGACGAGGAACGTCGCCCGCAGCGTCCGCCCGTCGGACAGCGCGACGTCGACGCCGCGCTCGTCCTGCGCGAACGCCGTCACCTCGCAGCCGCGGTGGATCGGGACCGCGAGCTCGCCGACCCACTCGGCCAGGATGCGCTCGATGTGGTTCTGCGTGAGCGCGAGCCCGTAGGGGTGGCGCGTCGGGAAGTCGCCGAGGTCGAGCGGGATCGCGAAGCCGGCGACCTGCATGACCTGCCCGCGCGTGAGGAAGCGCTCCGCGACGCCGCGCTGATCGAGCACCTCGATCGTGCGCGCGTGCAGCCCACCGGCGCGCCTGCCGGCGAGCTCCTGGGTCTCGCGCCGCTCGACGATCGCGACGTCGACCCGCGCCAGCGCGAGCTCGGCCGCCAGCATCAGCCCGGTCGGACCGCCGCCCGCGATCACGACCGCATGAGATTGCGTCATGCGCCCCTGATCGCAGACCTCGTCGATCGTTGGTAGCTTGTTCCGCGCGGCGCCCTTTGCGAGAATGCATGTGGAGGGAAGGCGTGGTCGGGCCCGCCGCCGTCACGCGCGGCCATGCCCGGCTATGCGCGCCCGGCGACCGCGACGATCTGGTCGCGCAGCCAGCGCTGCGCGTCATCGGCGTGCGAGCGCTCGTGCCAGATGAGGTGCATCGGGAAGCCGGACAGGCCCAGCTCCGCGGGTGGGCGCAACGTCGCGAGCCGGTGGCTCTCGCGGAACGCCGCGGCGATGCGCGAGGCGATGGTGACGATGAGGTCGGTCGACGCGACGACGTGCGGGACGATGAGGAAGTGCGGCACGGCGAGCGCGACGCGGCGCTGCTTGCCGAGCGCGGCGAGCGCGTCGTCGACCAGCCCGCCGGACGTCCCGCGCGGCGCGATGAGCAGGTGATCGAGCGCGCAGTAGCGGTCGAGCGTGAGCCGGCTGCGGATCGCCGGGTGGCCGGCGCGCACCGCGCACACGAAGGTCTCCTCGAAGAGCAGGCGCTGGTAGGTGCCGGGGCCGGCGACGTCGCGCCGGCGCGCGGGCGCGATCACGGCGTCGAGGTCGCCCTGCGCGATCGCCGCCGCGAGGCGCGCGGCGAGCCTGGGCAGGAGGACGAGCTCGGCGTAGTCGCCGGCGCCGAGGTGGAACGTGCGCCGCGCCCTCGCCGAC
>JAIOII010000610.1 GCA_019912685.1 Kofleriaceae bacterium | reverse complement strand
CGGCTGTACCGGCGGAACATCGTGCGAAGGGTGCGCGCGCCGCGCGAGGATGCGCACGCGCGCGTGCCGGTACAGGTCGTCGTGCCGCTGCGCGACCGGTTCGTGTCGCGCGCGCTCGCGGTCGAGGCGCCGCGCCCGTGGTGCGCGGAGCTGAGCGTGCGCGAGATCGACGCCGGGCACTGGTGCGTGCGGTCGGCGCCGGATGCGGTGGCGCGGGCCGTGAGTGAACATGTCGCGCGCATCGAGAGCCGGAGATCGGGCACGGGCACGGGCACGGGCACGGTGGGAGAGATCCGACCACGACGGGTGAGCTTCGATCTGAGCGGCACGCCGGTACCGTGGATCCCGGGCGATCGTTTCACGTCGCACGTCACCGACGTCCTGCACCTGCTCCTGCCGGCGGGTGAGCGCTGGTTCGTCGACGTGTACCGCGAGGCCTTGCCGCTCGTGCGCGACGCGCGGCTGCGCGCCGACATGAAGGGCTTCATGGGGCAGGAGGCGACGCACGCGCGCGTGCACGACCTCGTGCTCGATCACCTGCGGGCGAACGGCGTCGAGACCGAGCCGTTCACCCGGCGCGTCGAGTGGATGTTCGAGCACGTCTTCGGCGCGCACCCGCCGCGCGGCGTGCCGCTCACGCCGCGCCTGTGGCTCGAGCTGCGGCTCGGCGGCATCGCCGCCGTCGAGCACTTCACGTGCGTCCTCGGCCGCTGGATCTGTGAGCGCTCGGCCGCCCTCGACGCCGCCGGCGCCGATCGCGCGATGCTCGCGCTCCTGCGCTGGCACGGCGCCGAGGAGATCGAGCACCGCGCGGTCGCGTTCGACACGCTCGCGCACGTCGCGGGACGCCGCGCCTACGTGTGGCGCGCGATCGGCATGCTGCTCGCCGTCCCGATCCTGACGTGGCTCTGGGACCGCGGGACGGACTACTTCATCGATCGCGATCCCGTGATGGCGGACACGCGCGTCGGCCACGGCGACTTCGTGCGCGCGGTGCGACAGCGGCGTGTCCCAGGGCGCGCGCTCGTCACCGCGATTCCGCGTTTCCTGTCGCGCGGATATCACCCGCGACACGAAGCGTCGAGCGAGGTCGCACGCGCGTACTTGCAGCCAGCGAACAACAATGCCCGTTGACAGGTCGCGATCGAGCGCGTAGTGAAAGAAGCGTCGGCGGTCCACCGTCGGCGCGTATGGAGACCTTGAACTTCCAGTCGGCACGTCTTCGCTGAGCGCTCGTTAGAGCCGCTCGCCCTCTCAACGACGTCCCCTGCGGGCGCGCGCGTCGCGCGTCCGCCACGGAGGTTCCATGCAGTCTCTATCGCTTCCCGCCGGCTGGACCGGCGTGGTCGGCGCGTCACGCGCCGACGAGCTCGCCTTCCTGCGCCAGGCCGCGACCTCGCCCGACGTCCGTGTCGTCGAGGATCCGGGTCCGCTCACCGACGATGCCCGCGCCGCACTCGTCGCGTCGCTACGCACCCACCCGGGCATCGGCCTCATCGCGTCGCGCGATCGCGCGCTGCTCGACGAGCTGACCACCGCGACCGTGCGCATCGATCGCCACGGCGCGCGCCTCTACCTCGGCAGCTACTCGACGGCGCGCGCCGCGTGGCAGGCCGAAGGCGAGGCGCGCGGACGTGAACGCGCGACCGCGCAGAACCGCCACCAGGCCCGCCTCGCCGAGCAGGCCCACCACACCGCGATCGCCGCCGCGCAGCAGCGCGCCGCCACGATGTCGGCGCGGGGCGCGTCGCAGCGCTGGAAGGGGAACGCCGCCATGCGCGGGCGCAAGTAGCGGCGGCGCCGCCGGGGCTACCGGCGGACGGCGTGCGTGATCAGGTACCGGCGCGGCTGCTCGTGGCCGAGCTCGCCGGGGAACGTCTCGTGCCACGCGATCATCGCGCGCCGGAGCTCGTCGCGCTTCGCGTCGTCGAGGTTCCCGGCGAGCATGCGCGTGGGGCCGTAGTGGTTCACCCACAGGTTCCACGCCTGCTCGCCGGACGCGTAGCGGAAGGTGTTCGTGCCTTCCTCGAACGCGACCTCGAAGTCCGCGCCGAGCAGCTCCAGCACGCGGTCGCGCCGGCCCCACGCGAACGGCGAGGGCGGCGGCGGCTGCGGCGGCGCGGGCAGGAACGGCTTCATCACGCCGAACATCTCGAACACGTTCCCGTCGTTCGCCCACGTCGCCAGGACGACGCGTCCGCCGGGCTTCACGACGCGCGCCAGCTCGGCGGCCGCCGCCTCCGGCTTGCCGACGAACATCACGCCGAACGTCGACACCACGGCGTCGAAGCTCGCGTCGGCGAACGGCAGCCGCTCGGCGTCGGCGTGCCGGTACTCGATGTCGAGCTTGCGCGTCGCGGCCGTCGCGCGCGCGTACTCGAGCATCTGCTCGGCGATGTCGGCGCCCGTCACCTTCGCGCCGGGGAAGCGCTCGGCGACGATGCGCGAGGCCCAACCTGTGCCGGTCGCGAGGTCGAGGATGCGTTCGCCGCTGCGGGGCTGCAGACGTTCGACCGCGTGCTCGATCGCGTCGGCGATGCTGCGGCTGATCTCGTCGTACCGGCCGGCGGGCGCGTTCCAGACCGCCTGGGACTTCTGATTGTGCGATTCCACCACGTTCGTCATCGGGATCTCCTTGTGGGGGAGAACATCGGACGCCGCCGTGGGAGCGGGCGTGGGAGCCCGCGTGGAATCGCCAGACCTCGCCAGACCTCGTCAGACCTCGTCGGAGCCGGTCGGCATGGCCTCGAACAGGACGGTCGAGAGGTAGCGCTCGCCGGTGTCGGGCAGCATCGCGAGGATGACGCTGCCGGCCGCCGCCCGCCCCGCGATCGTCAGCGCGCCCGCGAAGGTGCCGCCCGCCGAGATGCCACAGAAGATGCCCTCGCGCGCCGCGAGCGCGCGCGCGCACTCGATCGCCCGCTCGTCGGGCACGGCGACGAGCTCGTCGAACACGTCGCGGTCGAGCACGGCGGGGATGAAGTCCGGGCTCCAGCCCTGGATCTTGTGCGACTTCCACTCCTTGCCGTCGAGCTGCGCCGCGCCGGCGGGCTCGCACGCGACGACGCGCGTGTCGGGACGCGCGCACTTGATCATCTGGCCCGCGCCGGTGAGGGTGCCGCCGGTGCCGTAGCCGGTCACCCAGTAGTCGAGCCGCTGGCCGGCGAAGTCCTGGAGGATCTCGGGGCCGGTCGTCGAGCGATGGATGGCGGGGTTGGCCTCGTTCTCGAACTGCCGGGCGAGGAACCAACCTCGCTCCTTCGCGAGCTGCTCGGCGACGCGCACGGCGCCGGACGCTCGCTCGGCGGCCGGCGTGAGCAGCACCTTGGCGCCGTACGCGCGCATGATCTGGCGGCGCTCGACCGAGAACGTCTCGGGCATGACGGCGACGAACGGGTAGCCGCGCGCCGCGCACACCATGGCGAGCGCGATGCCGGTGTTCCCCGATGTCATCTCGACGACGGTCTGCCCCGGCTTCAGCGCGCCGGTGCGCTCGGCGTCCAGGATGATGCCCAGCGCGAGGCGGTCCTTGACCGACCCGCCCGGGTTCGCGGACTCGAGCTTCACGTACATCGTCACGTGGGGCGGCGCCAGCCGGTTGATGCGTACGACCGGCGTTCCGCCGATCACCTTGGAGATGTCGCTGTAGATCATGTTGGCTTCCTCGGGTTGCCGGGCCAGGATCGGAGCGTGGCATGGGATGATGCGTGGAGGTGAACGTGGGAACGCTCGAAGTCCGCGTCCTGGGCTCGATCGCCGTGCTCCGTGACGGCGTCGCGGTCCCGCTCCCACGCTCGCGCAAGGTGCGGGCGCTGCTGGCGCTGCTCGCGATGAGCCCGGCGCCGATGACGCGGTCGCGGCTCTGCGATCTGCTCTGGGACGCGCCGAACGATCCCCGCGGCGAGCTGCGCTGGGTCCTGAGCAAGCTGCGCCCGCTCCTCGACGACGACGGGCGGCGGCGGGTGGTGACCGACGGCGACTCGGTCGCGCTCGACCTGACGGATTGCCGCGTCGACGTGCGCGAGATCGAGGCGGCGGTGCGCGGCGGCCTGGACACGCTGTCGGCGGAGCGGCTGGCGGAGCTGTGCGATCTCGGGCGGGGCGACGTGCTCGAGGGCGTCCACCTCGACGGGCCGGAGATCACGGGGTGGCTGACGGCGCAGCGGCAGCGGCTGCGCGGGATGCAGATCGAGCTGCTCGACGCGCTGGTGCGGCGCATGCCCGCGGCGGCCGAGACCTTCGCGCGCCTCGACGCGTGGCTGCAGCTCGCGCCGTTCGATCGCCGCGCGCACGAGGTCATGCTCGCGGCGCTCCTGCGCGCCGGGCGCGTGCGCGACGCCGAGGAGCACCTCGCGGCGGCGATCCGCGGCTTCGAGG
>JAIOII010000609.1 GCA_019912685.1 Kofleriaceae bacterium | reverse complement strand
CATCCCGCCGACGTCGCGCACGACGAGCGGGGCGGGGTGGCCGTCACGCACGCCGGCCACCTCGACCCCGAGCGCGCCGAGGCGCGCCTCGGTCTCGCGCAGTCCGAGCGCGCCCGCGTCGCCGGCGTGGTTGTTGGCGATGGAGAAGACGCAGCGCGCGGGATCGGCGGCGAAGCGCGCGAAGAAGTCGCGCAGGTACTGGCTGCCGAGCGAGAGGGACATCAGGTAACGCGCGCGCGGATCGTTCACCTCGCGCACGACCGGCGCCTCGCAGTTGCCGACGATCAGATCGGCGCGCGCGAACAGCTCCTGCACCGCGCGTGACGCCGTCGGGCAACGGTCGCCCGTGAGCCCCATCAGGTCGCCGAACATGAGCACGCGTCGCGACGTGCGCGCGCTCGCGAAGCGCGCCGCGAGCGGGCGCCGCGGCAGCTCGACGTGCGCGCGCAACGACGGGCGCAGATGGAGCCACGGCCAGCGCAGGTCGTAGTGCCACGGGTACGGAGAAGGCATCGCGCGGAAGCAGTGCAACGCGAGCGCCGCGCTGCTTCCACCACCACGCGCGGGCAAGGGCGCGGACCGCCGTTGCCATGCGTCAGAGAGTGCGCACCCCTGACAGATCAGGCGCTTGGGAATCAGACACATCCGATGGTCGAACCAGTCGGCACTGGCCTTGCACCATCGAGAGGGCGACCGAAGCGAGGTTCGCCATGTACACCGAGATGCCGCTCTCCCGCCTCCCGCGCGCCACCGCGCTCCGCCTGATCGACCAGCTCTTCGCGCCCGACCAGCGCTTCGCGCGCTGCTTCCACCGCTACTGGCGCGACACGATGGGCATGTCCGACGCCGCCGCGGCGCGCGCGACGCGCGACGAGCTCGCGACGTCGGCGGCCGCGCTGCGCGCCGACCTGGTCGATCCGTTCGCGCACACGATCGGGGTCGCGCACGACATCGGCTACGAGCCGGTCGGCCTCTACGCGGTGCGCGCGCTCGCTGCTCATCCCGTGGGCCGTCGTCTCGACGCGGCGATCCCGGCCGGCACGCCCGGCGCCGGCGCGCGCCGCGGCATCGTGCACGCGGTCGCGATCCGCGACGACCATGCCGGGCTGACGGCGCTGCGCACGGCGTTCGTCGGCATCGCGCGCAAGGCCGCCGAGCAGGACGTCGACGTCCTCTACTTCTACTCGTCGGATCACCGCCTCGCCGGCGTGTACCGGCACTTCGGCATGGACTTCCCCGAGGGCCTCGCGTTGCCGGGCAGCCGTCACCTCGTCGGGCGCTACGACGTGCGTCGCGCCGACAACCGCGAGCGCGTCGCGTTCACCGCCGAGCAGCTGGGCCTCGTCGAGCTGCCGGCCGCCGCGTGATCGACACCGGGGAGCACGCCATGGACGACTCCGAGCTCATGAGGTTCGCGCGCCTGGCCTGGTGGCTGGGGCCGTGGTCGCCGCGTGGCTCGTGTCGCCGGGCTGCCATCACGACGGGCCCGACGATCCGCGCATGGATCGCTTCGCGTCGGTGCTCGCGTCGACGGGGGCGATCGTGCACGGCGACCGGGAGGTGATCGAGG
>JAIOII010000608.1 GCA_019912685.1 Kofleriaceae bacterium | reverse complement strand
GATCGAGTCGGCGCGGTCGCTCGCGAAGACGATCGCGTCACCGGAGGACGTCCACGTCGGATCGAGGTCGGAGGCGCTGCCGCTCGTGATCCGACGCGGCGCCCCGTCGGGGCGGGCGTCCGCGATCCAGAGGCTCCGGCGCCGGTCGCCGCGATCGCGCGTCGACGCGAAGACGATCCAGCGCCCGTCGGGCGAGAACGCGGGGTGCTCGTCGACCGCGGGCGCGCCGGCGGTCTCGCTGCCCGGCACGAGCAGCGGCGCGAGCCGGTCGCCCGTCTCGTCGACGATGATCAGGCGACCACCGCTGCGCCAGCGCTCGGTGAGCACCATGCGCGCCGGCGCGTTCAGGTCGCGCGCGGGCGAGAGCGGAGCGTTCCCTCGACACCCTCCCCCGAGCCAGGACACGAAGACCGCGCAGAGCGCCCCGAGGCGAGCGACGCGACCGAGAGCGGGCAAGTTACTTGGCGGGCGCTTCCGGCGTGGGCGCGTCGGTCTTGCTCTTCTTCTTGAGCTGGTTCAGGTCCATCGACTCGGCCTTCTTGTCCTCCTTCGGCTCCACGCCGAAGTAGACGCCGAGGGCGAGCACCGCGAAGATCAGCGAGCTGATCGCGGCGATCTTGAACCCCTTGTCGAGGTTCTCCTTCTGGTGCCGCTCGTACACCACGAACTGGGCTTCCTGCTCCGGCGGCAATGACGTGAAGTTGCTGTAGTCGCTCATGGATCGCCCTCTGGTTCGCTACGGTAGTGCGGTTGTAAGGGTTGCGTCAACGCAACGCTGATGGGAGACCAAGGTTGGTGGCCCGCGCGTTCGACAGACCCATCATGACTCTGACAACCGCGCGGGCGGCCGGTTCCATCATTCTTGCGATCGCCACGATCTCGCTGGGTTGCGAGGGATCGGAGGCGCAGCCCGCGAAGCGCGCCGAGCCGGGCACGGGCGCGGGCACGGGCACGGGGAAGAGCGAGACGTGCCTCGGCGTCGGCGACAAGGGCATCTGGTCCGATCTCGACGACCAGCTCCAGCTCTCGCTGCCGCGAGGGCTCTCGGCGGCGCGCGTGTCGGCGATGATCGACGGCGATCGCAAGCTGCTCGTCGTCTCGGTCGACGGCTGGCCGACCAAGCCGTTCCCGCTCGGCGGCGACGCCGAGCTCGCCGTCGGCGACCACCGGCTCGCGCTGCGCGCCGGCGACAAGGCCGAGCTCACCGGCCTCCTCCACGACGGCAACGTGAAGGCGGGCGCCACGCCCGCGCGTCACGACCGCGATCGCGACGGCATCCCCGACACTCTCGACGTGCTGATGGGCGCGCACAAGACGCGGCTCAACGCCGCCGCGTACACCGAGGGCTACGTCACGATGAAGTACCCGATGGGCGACGTGCCGCGCGAGATGGGCGTGTGCACCGACGTCGTGATCCGCGCGCTGCGCAACGCCGGGCTCGATCTGCAGGCGGCGGTGCACGAGGACATCAAGCGCGCGCCGCGCGCGTACCCGATGGTGAAGGGCAAGGGCTCGGCGAGCATCGACCACCGGCGCGTGAAGACGATCCTGCCGTGGTTCGAGCGGCACATGGACGAGCGGACCGCGAAGCTCGACGATCCCGCCGACCCGCTGCGCCCCGGCGACATCGTGTTCATGGACACGTTCCCGAGCCGGTCGGGCCCCGATCACATCGGCATCGTCTCGGACCGCATCGGCGACGACGGCCTGCCCGTCATCATCAACAACTGGACGAACGGGACCGTCACCGCCGAGATGGAGCTCCTCGGCTGGGTCCCCATCACCCACCGCTTCCGCATGCGCTGACCGCCTCGGCTACCAGTGCCCGATCCAGCGCGTCTTGCCGGTCTCCCACTTCTTCTTCGGCGTGACGACGCGATCGCTCGGTAGCACCAGCGCGGCCAGCGTCACGGCGAGCGCGCCGCCGAGGAAACCCCGGCGCGATGCCCCCTTCTGCTTCGGACGATCCTTCACGGCGCCTTCCCTCCTCCGCCGCCGGCGGGCGCGGGCCGATCGCCCTCCCAGCCCTTCTCGAGATCGTCGATCGTCAGGTGCAGATCGTCGGGCACGAACTCCTTCGCCTCCTCGAACATGCCGTCGGCGTCGGAGTCGTCGGTGATCTTGGTCGTGTCGACCTCCTTCGCCTGCGACGCGTCGATCACCTGACCGCCGCGGTCGAGCAAGCGTAGGTTGATCTTCTCGAGGAAGCGCATCGGGTGGTAGTGGTAGACGGTGCCGTCCTTGGGCAGGCCGAGCGCGGTCGCGACCGGCTCCGTCCACCAGATGAACGGCTCGAGCTGATCCTCGGCCAGCGCGCCGATGTCGTAGTCCTCGTCGTCGGCGTCGATCGCCGCGTGCTTGCCCTTGCTGCGCTTGCGGAAGTCGCCGAGCGACTTGGCGAGCGCCTCGGCCCAGTTCGGCTCGTCGGTCCACTCCGACACGTGATAGGTGACCAGCCGGCGCAGGTCGTCGTTCACCCCGCCGTTGGCGTAGAACTCGAGCAGCTCCTCGCGCGAGAGCCGGCCGTCCTTGTCCTTGTCGATGACGACGTTGACCTCGGGCACCTCGCAGAAGCGGTAGCCGGCGGCGCCGTCGACCATCACCCAGTCGGGATCGCCGCGGAACAGCTCGTCGCGCGAGAAGATCTCGAAGTGGATCTGCGGCGCGGAGAGGTCGTCGGGACCGACGACGCCGACGTGGCCGATCACCTCGCCGGCCTCGACGGGATGGTCGTACCCCCACACCCCGCGGTCGCCGTCGAGCTCACGCTTGGTCGCCGACGCCAGCCACTTGGGCGCGGCGTCGCCGCCGGCCTCGTCGGCGAGGTGCATGTACAGCGAGAAGAAGCGCAGCGGCTTGCCGACGTTGATGTCGTGGCGCAGGAGCACGAAGTTGGTCGAGCCGATCACCGAGGCCGAGCCCATGCGCGCCGCGACGACGCGACCGGCGAACGGCGCGTGCACCGGCGAGTCCTTGTCGGCGGGCAGGTGGATGCCGCCGTGCCAGAGGCGCGTCCCGCCCCACGGGCCGACGGGGAAGTAGCCGCCGCCCGCCTCCATCTCGTTGTGCTGCGTGTACCTCGCAGCCTCGTCCATGATCTTCCGGGCGGTGACGTCGGGGCTCGGATCGCTCGGCACGAGCGGCCGCTCGCCCGCCTTGACCTGGCCCGGCATCCACAGCGGGAAGCAGCGCTGGCCACGGAGCTTGTCGACGAACTGCTTGAAGTCGAACGGTCCCGGATCCCACTTGCGCCGGGTCAGGTGGTAGTGGGCGATGTAGCCGCGGAAGTCCATCGCCGAAAAGCTGTCCCCGAGCGCGTCGATAGGGCCGAGCGTGCCCCAGTACGGCTTGGACGAGCCCGGCTCCGTCGGGTACTCGAGCGGCAGCTCGGGCAGGTGGCGCACGAGCACCGACGCGAGCTCGATCATCGCCGCGTACTGCGGCGACGTGAAGTCCCACGCCTCGATCGTGTGATCGTTGATCTTGCAGAGCTTGGTCGTGCGCGCGAGGCCGCGCTTCTTGTAGAAGTCCGGGTCCTTCCGGTAGTCGCCGCGGTTGCAGAACTCGACGCCGATCGAGTCGATGTTGTACTTCGCGGCGTGGAAGCCCATGTAGGCGAGGTCGAGGGTCTGGAAGATCGTGCCGTCGTTGTCGATGAGGAAGTGGCACGAGAGGCCGCGCTCGTTGTGGAGCACCTCCCAGCACAGGCGCGACGAGTCGAGGCCGTCGTGATGGAGCACGAACTTGCGGATCGACTTCTGCACCGCCTCGAGCGGCGGGTGCTTGGGGTCCTTCACGCGGCGCAAGGCGGGCCGGAACGCATAGCGGCGCAGGCCCTTGTTCTTGGCGTCGTCGGCGTAGGCGCCCTGCCCCGGGCCACAGCGCGTGGTCTGCACGCAACCCTCGATGGTCGCGTCCCACCCGGTCTCCGTCCAGTTCTTGAAGGACGGGCCGAGGTCCTGGACCTCCCTGCCGGCGATGATGAGGCTCCCCATGTCGTCGTTTCCTGCGCTAGCCGACCATGAACCGGACCTCGGTCGATCCGAGGCGGACCGTCATCCCGTGGTCGAGGCGGGTGTGGGTGATGCGCACGCCGTTCGAGAACGTGCCGTTGGTCGAGTTCCGATCGTAGAGCATCCACGTCCCGCCTTCGAACACGATCTGGGCGTGGTTCCCCGACGCGTAGCCGTCGTGGGAGAGATCGAGGTCGCTGCCCGGCGCCTTGCCGATCGACAGGCCGTGACGCACCGGCACGCGGTGACCGGCGGCCGGACCGGTGAGGACGAGGAGCACGGGGCCACCGGCGGGCGGGTGAACCGCTGCGGCGACCGGCGGCGCGTGCGCATGCG
>JAIOII010000607.1 GCA_019912685.1 Kofleriaceae bacterium | reverse complement strand
CGCCACCGACCACGATCGGCCGCCGCACGCGCTGCGTCGTCGCACCCACCGCGGCCGCCGCCGTCGGATGCGTCGGCGGCTGGTGCGCGCGCACCGTGTCGCCCTCCCACGCGTGCATCCTCACCGCGCTCGCGAGCTCCTCGATCGACGCCGGCCTGCCCTCCGGCTTCGGCGCCAGCGCCCGCATCAGCTCGCGCTCGAGCCCCGCCGGCAGCTCGACGCCCAGCGCCGACGGTGTCCTCGGCTCCAGCCGGTCCTGCGGGCTCCTGGGATCCCGCCACGGCAGGTGCCCCGTCAGCATCACGAACAGCACCACCGCCGTCTCGTAGACGTCGCTACCGATCGTCGCCCGCGCCCCGAAGAACCGCTCCGGCGCCATGTACGCCGGCGTCCCGCGCTGGAGCCCCATCTGCGTCGTCGTCGACGCCGCGTCGTCGACCCCGCGCGCGATCCCGAAGTCGAGCAGCACCGCGCGATGCCCGCCGTCGACGAGCATGATGTTCTCGGGCTTGATGTCGCGGTGGACGATGCCCGCCGCGTGCAGCGCCGCCACCGCCGACGCGAGCTGCTCGAACAGCCCGAGCGCCTGCCCCACCGCCATCCGCCCCATCAGCAACCGCTCCGCCAGCGCCCCGCCGCTCAGCCGCTCCATCGCCAGGTACGGCCGCCCGTCGGGCAACACGCCGCTCGCGTGCACGCGCACGACGCCGGGGTGCTGCACGCGCGCCAGGATCCGCGCCTCGCCGAGGAACCGGTCGCGCTCCTTGGGCGTCGCCGCCTCGTCGGGGCGCAGCACCTTGAGCGCGATGCTCCTGCCGTGCCACGTCGCCGCGTACACGACGCCCGAGCCGCCGCGCCCGAGCTCGCGCTCGATCGCGAACTCGCCCAGCTCTCCCGGCAGCTCTTCCGCAGCGGCAGCGGTCACGTGCCCCAGAGTCTAACCGCGGACCCGTTAAATACGAACGCGCCCGGAGCGGGCGCGTTCTCTAGCAGAGGCTAGGGGAAAACCGGTTCAGATGCCGAACACGAGCTTGAAGAGCTTGATGGCGCCCTCGTCCTGCGCGGCGTTGTCCGTCACCTTGAGCGTCCAGCTCGCCTTGCCCGCGTCGCCGCCGATCGCGCTCGGCGCCAGGGTGTACGTCTGGGTCAGGTTGTCGGCCGAGCCGCCGGACTTGTCGTGGAGCGTCGCGACCGACACGCCGTCCTTGAGGAGCTCGACCTTGAGGTCGCCGCGCCAGGTGTGCTCGATGTCGACCGAGACGTTCAGGCTCTTGAAGGCGAAGGTGTCGGGGACGTCGATCGAGACCGACGCGCCGGTCGCGCTGTTGTCGGGGATCGACGTGTTCGAGGTCGACTCGTACGTCTTGTCGTTCGCGCCGCCGCCGCCACCGCCGCCGCCCTCCGGCTGCGTCGACATGTTGAGGAGCATGCGGACCTTCTCGAGCGAGACGGCCGAGTTGCGGCCGTACGACGAGGTCGACACCGCGATCGGCGCCCAGAGGAAGTCGGGGTGGCTGTTCACCGAGTCGGTGCAGTAGCGGCCGCCGATGACCTTGCCCGTCGAGCCGAGCTCGAGGATGTAGTGGATGTTGTCGCGGCTGACGTAGCCGTTCATGCCGAGCGGACGCGCGCTGGCGCCACCCTCGACGAGGAACTCGATCGTCATCTCGACCTCGTACAGCTCCTTGGCCGAGGTGTTGTACGTCCAGGTGTCGCCGGTGCCGCCGACGCACTGGTTGGCGCGCGTCGCCGTCACCTTCTCCTGCTGCGTGATGTTGTAGCCGACGATCGGCTGGTTCCAGACCTCACCCGACGCGGTGCGATCCTCGACGACCGCCATGTCGTTGATGCCGAGGAAGTTGGTGAGGACGACGTGGACGGCGCCCGGGTTCGCGTCCTGGCACTCGTCGTTCGCCGGCGACGTGCCGTCGTGCTCGACGCGCTCGCCGTTGCAGCGGCCGCCGAGCATGAGCGCGTCGGTGCGGTCGTACACGGTCTGGACGAGGGCCTTGATGTCGGCGACCTCGAAGCGCTGGCCGCCGTACTCGACGGCGCGCTGGGGCTCGGGCTCGAGCAGCGAGGCGGGCGCCCACGCGTGGCACAGCCCCCACCAGCCCTGCGGGCCCTCGTCGTCCGACGACGAGCAGTCATCGACGCCGCCCTTGCCGTCGTTGTTGATGCCGTCGAACATGTGGTTGACGGTCTGGAAGTTCTTCATGTGCCACTTGGCCGCGGGCCCCGCGCACGTGAAGTAGGTGTCCCACTTCGCCTTGGCCGTCGGGCCGCAGGTCGTGTCGGGCTGCAGCTCGCAGCCGGGCGCGTTGTTGAACGCGGCGTCGTACTTCTCGAGCGGCGACCTGGTCTGCGCGTTCAGCCAGCGATCGTTGGTCGAGAGCTGCGCGCTCGGCCAGTAGGTGTCGGCCCACGCGACCGGCGCGACGCCGACGGCGTGCGGGTACCGCGACGCCCACACCGGCTTGTCGAGCTTGCCGGTGCGCGGCAGCTCCGTGAGGCGGTAGTTGAGGCGGTTGGCGAGCCGGGCCGGGTCGTTGGTGTAGTCCCACGCGTCGCCCTTGCCGTCACCGTCGGGCGGCGCGTTGTCGATGTCGCCGGGCAGGTTGTCCTCGGCGCCGTCGTCGCCTGCATCCGAGCAGGCGGCGGCGGTCACGAGGGGAAGCGAGAAGAGGCAGGCGGTGAGGAAGGTGCGCTTCATGGCAGGAGGCTCCGAGAGCGGAAGGGAGGAGAGTTTGGAGTCGCCGACCCCTAGAGCAGAGGTCGTGCCAGGACGCGCCGCGGCTCAAGCGACCGGAATCACGCAACGACGCGTGGCCCAGCCGGCTGCCCGACCAGCCGCTCGACCTGGGGTCGGACGTTGCCGTCGCCGGCTCTTCGATCAGCCACGCGCACCATCGTTGGGTGGCTGCCGCATACAATCTGCACACGGTGATGCGCATCGTCCTCGCGCTCGCGCTCGCGCTCGCGCCGGCGCTCGTCGCGGCGGGATGCGCGCGCGACGCATGCC
>JAIOII010000606.1 GCA_019912685.1 Kofleriaceae bacterium | reverse complement strand
GGCCGCGCTCGAGCTCGCCTACGCCGAGCGGCCGCCGCGCGACGGCGTCGTCGAGGCGGCGACGCGCTCGCTCGAGCACGCGACGACCTTCGCCCGCGACCGGGGCCTGTTCACCGTCCCCGACGACCCGGTGAAGATCATCCTCATGCCCGAGTTCCAGCGCGGCACGGCGGTCGCCTACTGCGACTCGCCGGGCCCGCTCGACAAGGGGATGGAGACCTACTACGCGATCTCGCCGATCCCCGACGACTGGACGACCGCGCAGGTCGACTCGTTCCTGCGCGAGTACAACGGCCGCATGATCCACCTGCTCTCGATCCACGAGGGCGTGCCGGGTCACTACCTCGAGGGCGCCGCGACGTCGCGCCACCCGTCGCCCCTGCGCGGCGTCCTGCGCTCGGGCGTCTACGCCGAGGGCTGGGCCGTCTACACCGAGCGCGTCATGACCGACGCCGGCTACCTCGACGGCGATCCGCTCTTCCGCCTGGTGCAGCTCAAGTTCTACCTGCGCACGATCGCCAACGCGCTCCTCGATCAGGGCGTGCACGTCGACGGCTGGTCGCGCGAGCAGGCGATGGACCTGATGGTGCGCCAGACCTTCCAGCAGGAGAGCGAGGCCGCCGGCAAGTGGGTGCGCGCGCAGCTCACGTCGGCGCAGCTACCGACCTACTTCGTCGGCGCGCAGGAGATGTTCGACCTGCGCGCCGCCGTCGAGAAGCGCGATGGCGCCGCGTTCGACGCCCGCGCCTTCCACGATCGCGTCCTGGCGACCGGCGCCCCCTCGCCGCGTCACCTGCGCCAGCTCGTCCTCGACCTGCCGATCGAGCCGGGGCGCTGAGCGTCACTCCCAGGCGATGTCCACGCCGTCCTCGCCGTCCTCGAGGGCGCCTTCGAGCATGGCCAGGAGCTCGGGATCGCAGCCGTTGTCGCTGAACAGCTCGAGCGTGTCCTGATCGATGAAGTAGTCCTGGTCGTCCTCGTCCTCTTCCTCGAGCATGTCGACCAGGAACTTCAACTGTTTCTCGTTGATCTGACCGATGGTGTCGCCGGTGTCGACCCGATACAGACGCGGCATGTCCTAGAGTCTGCCGTGGCCCGCGCCCGGCGGTCAACGCGCCCAGGTAGGATCGGCGGCAGGAGAGAAGCCATGGCGGTGATCGATGTCCATGCCCACTGGGAGCCGCGCATGCTGGACGTGCCGGCGATGCTCGCCAAGATGGACGCGAAGCGGATCGACAAGGTCGCGCTCATCCCGGCGATGAACGATCCGCTCCCGGACGAGACCCCGGAGGCGCTCTTGAAGGTCCTGCGCTTCGCGATGCGGTCGTGTCACCCGCTGGCCCAGGCCCTGAACGTCGCCTTCATGACCGACGAGGGCAACCTGCGGTTGAAGGGCCGGGTGTTCGAGATCTACGCGCGGCCGGACAACGCCGCGGTCGCCCGGGTGCTGGCCGAGCACCCCGACCGCTTCCTCGGCTGGATCTTCCTCAATCCGCGGGCGGCGATCGGGATCGACGAGCTCGAGCGCTGGCGCCACCGGCCCGGGTTCGTCGGCGTGAAGCTGCACCCGCACTGGCACGGGTGGAAGGTGGAGGAGGCGATCCCGATCGCGACCCGCTGCGAGGAGCTGGGGCTGCCGATCCTCATCCACCTCGGGTTCGCGCGGAAGGGCGAGTGGCGCGTCCTGGCCGACGCGTGCCCGCGGCTGACGATGATCTTCGCGCACGCCGGGATGCCGCACTTCGATCGCATGTGGGGCGCGATCCGCGACTACCCGCACCTCTACCTCGACGTGTCGAGCCCGTACCTCGACGAGGCGCTGGCGCGGGACGCGGTGCGCGCGGTCGGCGCCGAGCGCACGCTGTACGGCACCGACGCGCCGTACGGGTTCCACGACGACGAGGGCCACACGTACGACTACGGCGCGATCCGCGGCTGGGTCGAGCGGCTGCCGCTGGCGGCGCGGGAGATCGACGCCGTGCTCGGGGGAAACGTCGAGCGGTTGATCGGAGAGGGAGGGGGGAAGAGATAGTAGAAGGGTGAGGGTAAGGGTAAGGGTAAGGGTAAGGCCCGGATCAGAACTCGCGGGCGGCGCGGGAGAAGTCGGAGGCGGTGGGCGTGCCGGCGGTGTCGAGGGGGGCGGTGCCGGGCGTGAACCAGAGCTCGAGGCCGCCGGCGGCGGCG
>JAIOII010000605.1 GCA_019912685.1 Kofleriaceae bacterium | reverse complement strand
ACGCCGCGCGCGCCGCCGGCTTCGTCCAGCTGAGCGCGCGCCAGGCGCAGGCGATCCTCGACATGCGCCTCGGCCGCCTCACCGGCCTCGAGCGCGAGAAGCTCGAGGCCGAGTACAAGGAGCTCTGGGAGCTCACCGACTACCTCGAGGGCCTGCTCGCCAGCGAGAAGAAGCTGATGGGCGCGATCGTCGACGAGCTGAAGGCGATCCGCGCCGAGTTCGCCGACGAGCGCCGCACCGAGATCGTCGACGCCGAGGGCGAGATCCTCACCGAGGCGCTCATCGACGAGGAGGACATGGTCGTCACGCGCACGCGCCTCGGCTACGTCAAGCGCACGCCGCTGCGCGAGTACCAGGCCCAGGGCCGCGGCGGCCGCGGCATCACCGGCGCGCAGTCGGGCGGCGACGACGACTTCGTCGCCGACATGTTCGCGTCGTCGACGCACGACCACCTGCTCCTCTTCACGTCCAAGGGCCGCGCCTACTACAAGAAGGTCTTCGAGCTACCCGAGGGCGGCCGCACCTCCAAGGGCAAGCCCTTCGTCAACGTGGTCGAGCTGCAGGACGGCGAGGAGGTGGTCGCCATGCTCCCGCTCAAGGAGTTCTCGGCCGAGCGCTTCGTCTTCCTCGCCACCGCCAACGGCACGGTCAAGAAGACCGCGCTCGACGCGTTCGACAAGATCAACGTCCGCGGCATCAAGGCGATCAACCTCGACGAGGGCGACACGCTGGTCTCGGCCGCGATCACGAGCAAGGAGCACGACGTCCTCCTCACGAGCGCCAAGGGCTTCTCCGTCCGCTTCATGGACGAGCGCGTGCGCCCGATGGGCCGCACCGCCGGCGGCGTCCGCGGCATGACGCTCACCGCGGGCGATCGCATGGTCGGCATGGTCGCGTTCGAGCGCACCAGCCCGGCCACGCTCGTCACCGTGTGCGAGCGCGGCTACGGCAAGCGCACGCCGCTCTCCGACTACCCGACCAAGAACCGCGGCGGCAAGGGCGTCATCGCGATCAAGGCCACCGCGCGCAACGGCAAGGTCGCCGCGGTGCGCGTCGTCTCCGACGAGGACCACCTCATCCTCATCTCCGACAAGGGCAAGATCATCCGCGTCCGCGCCACCGACATCTCGACCACGGGCCGCGCGGCCCAGGGCGTGCGCATGATGCGCCTCGACGACGGCGAGCAGGTCGCCGCGATCGAGCGCCTCGCCGACCCGCAGGACGAGGCGGTGATCGCCGAGGGCGCGCCGATCGAGGCCGCCGACGACGGCGACACGGTGCCGATGGAGTCGGCGGACCTGCCCGACGACGGCGACGACGGCGCCGAGGGCGAGGACGAAGGCGCCGACGACGAGGCGCCCGACGACGAACCCGACGACGAGCCCGGTGAGGGCAACGGAGAGGGGAACTGATGAGCGGCGACATCCCACGGTCGCGCGACATCTTCGCGCGCGCGCAGGAGATCATCCCCGGCGGCGTGAACTCGCCCGTGCGCGCGTGCCGGCAGGTCGGCTGCGAGCCGCTGTTCATGGCGCGCGGCGAAGGCGGCCGCGTCTACGACGCCGACGGCAACGAGTACCTCGACCTCGTCGGCAGCTGGGGCCCGCTCATCCTCGGCCACGCGCACCTCGAGATCCTCGAGGCGATCGGGCGCGCGATGGCGTCCGGCACCACGTTCGGCGCGCCCACCGAGATCGAGGTCGAGTTCGCCGAGGCGATCCGCGCCGCGATGCCGTCGATGGAGCGCGTGCGCGCCGTCTCCTCGGGCACCGAGGCGACGATGACCGCGCTCCGCCTCGCGCGCGGCTTCACGCGCCGCGACAAGATCCTGAAGATCGACGGCGCGTACCACGGCCACTCCGACTCGCTGCTCGTCGCCGCGGGCTCGGGCGCCGCCACGCTCGGCATCCCGGGCTCGGCCGGCGTCACCGCCGGCGCCGCACGCGACACCCTCGTCGTGCCGCACAACGATCTCGCCGCGACCGAGGCCGTCCTCGCCACCGGCGAGATCGCCGCCGTCATCGTCGAGGCCATCCCGGGCAACATGGGCTGCGTGCCCCCGCTTCCGGACTACCCCGAGAAGCTGCGCGCGCTCACCGCCGCCCACGGCACGCTCCTCATCTACGACGAGGTCATCACCGGCTTCCGCGTCGCCTACGGCGGCGCCCAGGCGCTGCACGGCATCACGCCCGACCTCACGTGCGTCGGCAAGATCGCCGGCGGCGGGCTCCCGGCGGCCGCGTTCGGCGGTCGCGCCGACATCATGGAGCTCCTCGCGCCGCTCGGCCCCGTGTACCAGGCGGGCACCCTCAGCGGGAACCCGCTGGCGATGGCGGCGGGCCTGAAGACGCTCGAGATCCTGCGCCGCCCGGGCACGTACGAGCGCCTGGACCGGCTCGGCCAGATTGTCGCAGAGGGCTGGCTAGCCGAAGCCAGGGCGCGCGGCATCCCAGCCTGCGTGAACCGCGTCGGAAGCATGTTCACCTTGTTCTTCCAGGAAGGCCCGGTGACGGACTATGCGTCCGCCAAGCGGTCGGACTTGCAACGCTTCGGTGCCTTCTTCCGCGGCATGCGCGCGCGGGGCGTCTCGCTCCCGCCATCGCAATTCGAGGCTGCCTTCACGTCGCTGGCGCTCTCCGACGACGACGTGGGGCAGATCTGCGAAGCCGCGAGGGAAACTCTCCGCGAGATCTAGATTGCCTCCCTTCGCGGCGGCGTGGTACACGGCGCCCGCTTCGGTCACCCCTTTCTCATGGCACATCCGGTACATAGCGACGGAATGTCGCAGGTCCAGGCGCCGGCGCCGAGCCGCGCGGCGGTTCGCGCCGCGGCCCCGTACGCGGTGAAGACCAAGGGCTACTACCAGACCCTCTCGGCGACCTCGGTCGGCATCGAGATGGCGGTCGCGGTGGTCATCGGCCTGTTCTTCGGGATGTGGCTCGACCGGCAGCTCGGCATCGCGCCGGCCATGATGATCACCTGGCTGCTCATCGGCTTCGCCGCCGGGCTGCGTGCGGTGTTTCGTCACGTGGCCGCGTCGGACAGGCTCGCCGCGGAATCCCAGGAGACGGAGACCCCGGAGCTCAAGTGATGGCCGCCTCCGTCAACACCGTCCGCATGGTCGAGCGCCTGAACTACCTGTTCGGCGGCCTCCTGATCATCGGCTCGGTGTTCGTGGCCACGCAGAAGCAGGCGCTCGGCCTCGCCATCGGCGTCGCCCTCACCTGCCTCAACTTCGCGGTGCTGCGCGGCCTGGTCTACAAGTGGACCAAGGCGGTGCAGGCGGGCGAGCCGTCGGGCTCGAAGGCCTTCCTCGTCATGCCCAAGATGATCGGGATGATGGCCGCCGTCGTCGTGGTCATCCTCTTCCTGCCGGTGGACGCGATCGCGTTCCTCATCGGCTACTCGATCTTCTTCCCGTCCATCGTCGTTGCCGGCGTCGTCGACGCGTTGCGCTCCGCGCGCGACGAGTCGGCCGACTCCGCCGATACAAAGAGCTGATCCATGGGCGAACACGGAACCTGGTTCGACTTCCTCAACCGCTTCTCCTGGTGGCAGAGCCTCACCCACAAGGCCGAGGACGCGATGGGGCGCGGCTGGAAGTTCATGGTCTTCCAGGACAGCCACTTCTCGCTGACGCACGTGCTCATCACGATGTGCGTGCTCGGGTTCGTGGTCTACGGCTCGCTCAAGTTCAAGAAGGCGACGGTGTCGGCGGACGGCGGCATCGTCCCGCCGCGCTCGATGAACCTGCGCAACTTCTTCGAGGTGATGGCGGAGAGCGTCTACGGCATGGTCGAGGGCGCGATGGGCGAGAAGAACGCCCGCCGCTTCTTCCCGCTCGTCGGCACGCTCTGGCTCTTCATCCTCCTCGGCAACCTCATCGGCCTGGTCCCCGGCTTCGTGTCGCCGAACGACACGCTCAAGACCAACGTCGCCCTCGCGGTCACCGTCTTCGTCGTCACCCACGTCGTGGGCGTGAAGGAGCACGGCCTCGCCTACTTCAAGCACTTCCTCGGGCCGAGCCCGGCGCTCGCGCCGCTCATGCTGCCGATCGAGCTCGTGAGCCACCTGGCGCGCCCGCTGTCGCTGTCGTTGCGCCTCATGGGCAACATGATGGCGGACCACAAGGTGGTGTTCTCGTTCTTCGCCCTGGTCCCCCTCTTCGTCCCGCTTCCCTTCCTCCTGCTCGGCGTCCTCATCTGCATCGTGCAGGCGATCGTGTTCTGCACGCTGACGATGGTCTACATCAGCATGGCGGCCGAGCACGAAGAGCACTGAACCCGTTTTTGATGCGCGTCCCGCGCGAACGAACCCAACCTCAGGAGACAGACTGTCATGGCTAACCGTACGATCAAGCGAATCACCTCGTTCCTCAGCTTCTGCATCGTGATGCTCTTCGCGTCCTCGGCGTTCGCGCAGAGCGCGAAGGAGCAGGCGATCGCCGGCCAGGGCGGCATCATGGTGCTCGGCGCCTCGATCGGCCTCGGCCTCGCCGCCCTCGGTGGTGGCCTCGGTCAGGGCCGCGCGGCGGCCGCGGCGCTCGACGGTATCGCCCGCAACCCGGGCGCGGCCGACAAGGTCCGCGGTCCGATGATTCTCGGCCTCGCGCTCATCGAGTCGCTGGTCATCTACGCCCTCATCATCGCGCTGCTCGTCGTCACCAAGTTCTAGCCCGACTCGTTCGCGCGTGATGCGAATGGGAGGCACCCCCGACGGGGTGCCTTCTTGCGTTTCGGTAGCAGCAATGGGAGGCTGCTCCGGATGGAGGAAAGCGAGCCGGCCCCCCCGGAGCCGAAGGTGCTCGACATCGCGGGCAAGTCGACGCTCGAGATCCTGGCGCAGATCGACATCTTCAGCGGGTTGCCGCCGATGCACCTGCGCCGCGTCGTCGACATCGGCGTCGAGGAGACCTACAAGACCGGCGCCACCGTCTTCCAGGAGGGCGAGGCCGGCGACAAGTTCTACCTCATCCTCGAGGGCGCGGTGCGCATCAGCCGCTTCGTGCCCGGCATGGGTGAGGAGGCGCTCGCCGTCCTGCGGCCGGGCGCGTACTTCGGCGAGATGTCGCTCATCGACGACGCGCCGCGCTCGGCGACCGCCGTGTCCCACGAGAAGTGCCGCCTGTTCGTGGTCAACCGGCGCGACCTCGAGGACCTCCTCTTCGTCGATCGCGACCTCGCGTACGAGCTGCTCTGGAACTTCGTGCGCACGCTGTCCCGGCGCCTGCGCGCCACCAACGACAAGATGACCTTCCTGGCGACCACGTCGAAGTTCTGACGATGCGTCGCGCGCTCGTCGTTGCAGCGCTCGTCTCGGCGCCCGCCGCCGCCGCCGCCGAGGATCTGCCGACGGGCCGGCTCTCGGTCCTGGCCGGCGCGCGCAACGGCACCGGCGGCCTCGCCGAGGAGCTCGGCGTCGGCTGGATGGTCGGCATCGAGGCCGGCTACCAGCCGATGGCGCCGACCCAGCGCATCGGCTGGGGCGCGACATGGTCGACGCAGTTCTCGTGGTACGGCGACGGCAGCGCGCGGGTCGCCGATCAGCTCGCGATGGTCGAGATGGACCTCGGCCTGCGGGCGCGCGTCGTCATGGGCGCGCGTCGCCGGCTCGTGCTCCACGTCGGCGGCGGCGGCGCCCTCCTGCGCCTGAACGAGCCCGTCGTGCGCGACGGCGCGCGCGACCAGGTCGGCCCGTGGGGCTCGGCCGGCGTCGAGTTCCGCCTCGCCAGCTTCATCTGGGGCGTCTCCATGCGCTACGCCACCATCGTCGACGGCTCCGGGACGATCGGCCTCCACCTGGCCATCGGGACGGGCTCGTAGGCGATGGACCTGTTCAGCTCCGCGCGCCGGCTCGAGCGCCCGTATCGCTTCACGCGCAACGACCGGTCCGAGCTCCCGCTCGACGCCCGCGCGCTCATCGGCGACGGCATCACGTGCGCGCTGGTGCGCCCCGACGGCGTCATCGACTGGATGTGCATGCCGCGCTTCGACAGCCCGTCGGTGTTCGGCGCGCTGCTCGATCCCGAGCGCGGCGGACGGACCGCGGTGACGCCGGTCGCCGAGACCTTCACCAGCCTCCAGGCCTACGATCCGGGCACGAACGTCCTCGAGACGATCTTCCAGGTCCCGGGGCAAGGCGTCGCGCGGCTCATCGACTTCATGCCGTGGAGCGACGACCCGCGCGCCGGCATCCACGAGATCCACCGCCGCATCGAGTGCATCGAGGGCGAGGTCGA
Organism: Kofleriaceae bacterium; assembly: GCA_019912685.1. GTDB lineage: Bacteria > Myxococcota_A > Polyangia > Haliangiales > Haliangiaceae > UBA2376. The sequence continues at coordinate 2,114 of JAIOII010000605.1, read as the reverse complement.
GCTCGAGCTCGTGTTCGACCCGCGCTTCGACTACGGCCGCGACCCGGCGACGCTCGACTGCGGCCCCCACGGCGTGCGCGCGCGGGGGCAACAGGGCGAGCAGTTCGTCGCCGTGGCGACGCGGGCGAGCTGGCAGCCGCGGGCCGGCGGCGGGGTCGCGCAGCGCATCCGGCTGCCGGCGCGCACGACGCACTGGCTGGTGCTCGCGTGGAGCGGCGCCGACCCCGAGCCGCTCGCCCACTACCGGTCGTACGAGCACCTGCGCGCGACGCGGCGCGCGTGGCGCGAGTGGTCGAATCGCCTCGTCTACGACGGCCCGTGGCGCCATCACGTCATGCGGTCGGCCCTGTGCCTGAAGCTCCTCACGTACGCGCCGACGGGCGCGATGGTGGCGGCGCCGACGGCGTCGTTGCCGGAGTGGATCGGCGGCGGGCGCAACTGGGACTACCGCTACGCGTGGGTGCGCGACTCGTCGTTCGCGATCCGCACCGAGAACCTGCTCGGCTACAACGCCGAGGCGCGCGACTTCTTCTACTTCGTGCGCGACGCGATCGATCTCGAGCGCGGCCTCGACGTGATGTACGCGATCGACGGCCGGCGCGTCCCGGCCGAGGTCGAGCTGGCCCACCTCGCCGGCCACAAGGACTCGCGGCCGGTGCGCATCGGCAACGGCGCCCGCGACCAGCTCCAGCTCGACACGGTGGGCGCGCTCGTCGACGCGGCGCACCTGTACGAGCGGTTCGGCAACTCGCTGACGCTCGCGTCGTGGCGCAAGATCCGCGCGGTGATCCAGGCGCTGCGCCGGCACGTCGGCGACCCCGACGACGGCATCTGGGAGCCGCGCAGCGGCCGCCGCCACAACGTGCACTCGAAGCTCATGTCGTGGGTCGCGCTCGATCGCGGCGCCGGGCTCGCCGGCGCGTTCGGCGAGGACACGCTGCGCGGCGAGCTCCTGCTCGAGGCCGAGGCGCTGCGCGACGAGATCCTCGAGCGCGGCGTCCACCCGGATGGCGACCCTCACTTCGTCGCGGCGTACGGCGAGCCGCGCGTCGACGCGGCGCTCCTGACGATGCCGCTCTACGGCCTCATCGACGCGCGCGATCCGCGCATGACGGCGACGGTCGACCGCATCCGCGCCGAGCTCGGGCGCGGCTCGTTCCTCTACCGCTACCGCTACGACGACGGCGTGCCCGGCGACGAGGGCGCGTTCGTCCTGTGCGGCTTCTGGCTGGCGGAGGTGCTGGCGATGATGGGCAAGGTCGACGAGGCCCAGGCCGTGTTCGTCGATCACGTGAACGCGTCGAACCACGTCGGCCTCCTCGCCGAGGAGCTCGACCCGTCCTCGCGCGCCCAGCTCGGCAACTTCCCGCAGGCGTTCAGCCACCTCGGCCTCATCAACGCCGCGATGCGCATCGACCTCGCGCTGCGCCTGCGCGACGAGGGCTCGCGCGACATCCCGCACCTCGTCACCGGCCCGCACCGCCGCCCCGCCGGCAAGTGACGCGCCGGACGGCGCGCGCTCAGGCGGCGTGGCGCGACAGCTCGACGCCGATGCGCTGGGCGTGACGCTCGAGGATCCGGGACGTGGCGCCGCCGTGCTGCGCCTCGAGCGCGTCGAGCAGCTCGAGGATCCGGCGGTGAACGCGCGGGTGGTCGCCGGCGGCGGCGACGATCTCGCCGAACGCGAGGTCGAGGTAGGTGTCGAGGTCGAGGACGCGCACGGCGTACGGCGGCCCGTCGCCGTCGAGCACGCGCCACGGGCCGTCGGGGACGCCGTGCTCGCAGAGCTCGTGCGCGAGGACGCCGAGCTCGTTCACCACCATGACGGCGGTGGTGACGTCGATGATGCCGGGCGAGAGCGCCTTGAGGCCCATGTCGACGAGCTGGCGGACGCCGAAGCCGACGTCGGACTCCGGCGTGCGCTGGCTGCCGATCACGAAGGCGTCGCGGATCGCGTCCGCGGCGTCGTCGGGCAGCGACGCGACGCCGTGGACGGTGACCAGCGCCTCGCCGGGCAGGACGAAGGAGCCCGGCCCGGCCTCGCGCCAGACGAGCGTGACGCCGGCGAGCGGCCCGAGCGCGGCCCGCACCGCGTCGTCGTCGATGGCCTGCAC
>JAIOII010000604.1 GCA_019912685.1 Kofleriaceae bacterium | reverse complement strand
GGCTCGACGCAACCGCGCACCGCGAGCACCGCCGCACCACCGGCGGCCGAGCGCCTCGCCGGTATCTGGGACGCGCCCGCGCGCGCCGGGGTTGCGGCGCGGTTCGCGGCGGTCGACCGGCCCGAGGTCGCCGGCACGTGGCGCCGGGTGTCGAGCGATGCGGACGCCTATGCGGCGCGGTGGGCGACGCTGTGGAACGACACGTGTCGCGCCGATCCCGGGAAGGATCCGCTGCTGCACGCTCAGCGCACGACGTGCCTCGACAACGCGTTGATCGAGTTCGGCGGCGTGGCCGCGTCGCTGCGGACCGCAGAGGTCACGAGCTTCGCCGACGGCATGGCGTCGCAATACTTCGCGGCCTCGACGCTGCCGCTCGACGACTGCACGCGGGTCGAGGTCCTGCGCGAGCAGCGGCAGGCGCCACCACCGGAGCGGCGCGACGATGTCCGCCGACTCCGCGAGCAGTTCGAGCTCGCGCGCGCGGACGCACGGCTGGGCCTCAACGCGAACCGGCCCGACGTGCTCGAGCCGGCGTTTCAGCACATGCAGGAGGTCGTCGACACCCTGACCACGCTGGGGGAGTCGGGAGCACGGGAGGCGGCGTTGCGCGCCCACTACGTCGCGAGCGCCGCTGTACGACTACGCGGTGCCGACCGCCACGACGACCCGATCGGCGGCGCGAAGGCGGCGATCGCGGATGCCGTGCGCCGCGCCGAGGCGGCGCACGAGGATCGCATCGCGGCGTTCGCGTACTGGTCGCGCGCCGAGCTCGAGCTCGCGATCAGCGGCCCGACCGACGACATCGCGGTGGCGCTCGATCGCGCGGAGGCTGCCTGGGCACGCGCTGGCAGGCCCGAGATCCGGAGGCCCGGTACGACCCCGCGGATGATGCGCGCCGCGCTGCACATCAGGCTCGCGCGCTACGACGACGCGATCCAGCTCCTGCGCGAGGACATCGCGGCCGATTCGACGGGAACGCTCTTGAACACGTTCGAGAGCCGCACGAACCTGGCACGCTTGCTGTCGCTGCGCGGCGAGCACGCGCAGGCGATCGAGGTCGACCAGGATCGGCTGGTCGCTGCACGTCGCGCGCTCGGCGACGTCCACCGGCAGGTTGCCCATGCGCATCGCGAGCTCTCGCGCACGTTCGCTCGAGCGGACCAGTTCGCCGATGCGCTGCGCGAGGTAGAGGCCGAGCTCGCGGTCTTCGATCGGCTGGACGCTCCCGGGAAGTCCCGGGGTGACGCCCACGAGCGTGCGTGGATCTACGCGTTGCGACTCGGGCGCACCGCGGATGCAGCCCGACACCGCGAGGCCTTGCTACGCGCGGGGGTGCCGCAACGGCGACTCGCACACGCGAGCTTGAACGTGGGCGTCGGAGAGCCCTGGTTCCGCGCCGAGCTCGAAGACGCGATCGCCGCCGAGCCCGGACTCGATCCTCACGCGCTCGACGAGGCGCTCGCGTTGGTCGCGTTCATGACGGGGGACGCCTCGGCCCTGCGCACCCACGCCGAGCGGATCACCCGCCGAGCGCCGGAGCACGCGCCCGATCGCTGGGTGGCCCACGTCAACCAGACGGCGTGGTGGCTCGCGCTCGCCCATGCGTGGTCGGGGCGAACACGCGAGGCCGAGCGGGCGCTCGCTCGGCTCGCGCCGGTTCGTGCCAGTCCGGACTTCATGCTCGCGCTCAACGCCTGGATGTCCGATGGCCACGTCCAGGCAGCGCTGCGTCGCTGGCCAGAGGCACGCGCGTCGATCGAGCAGGCCTTCACGAGGATCGAACCGTTTCTCTCCGACGACAACCACGATGTCGGCGACGTCCTCGCCTGGCTCGGGCGAGCGCGGCTCGAAGCCGGCGACGCCCGAGCCGCGATCCTGCCGCTCGAGCAGTCGTTGCGGATCTCGATGGTGTGCTGCGAGAGCCGGGCGTACTACACCCCGATGGCGCAGCTCGCGCTCGCGCGCGCTCTCTGGGACACCGGCGGCGACAAGGTCCGAGCGCGCTGGCTCGCCGCCCAGGCGCGGGACGGCTACCGGCGGCTCGGCTACCGCGGTGCGGATCGCGAGGACGCGACGCGCTGGCTCGCCGCGCATCCGGCGCCATGACCATTCACGGCGCGACGTGCCACGAGCGACCTGCGACGCGCCGCGAGGGTTCGATTCCCGTGCGCCTTCCGCCAGATCCTTCAAGCAGCGCGCATGGTTGCGATCAGGTTCCCGTGCGGTCCGGGGATGCGCGATCACATTCCTCGACGAGGATGGTGATCACGCTCCAGATTTACCCGTGCGCTCGTCTCGGGGGCATGTGTCGGGTTGGTGCAACGTCGCATGGTGCTGATAGAAAGGACCATGGCCGCGACGCGCCGAGACAACGGCTGTGACCGCGCCTGGTCCATGGAGGTCGAGCGCCGTCTCCAAGATGTGGTCCACGGTCGAGTCGAACTACTGGATGCCGACCATGTCCACGTAGGTCTCCGAGCCGAGCTCGAACGACGTGCTCGCGGGACCAAGCCAAAAACTTGACACGCCTCCACCGGCGCCGAGGATGAATAGATGAACGCTGCGCACGCGAACGAGCCCACGATCTCCGAGCCACTGACGTGGGATGAGATCCGCGCGCGCTATCCCGATCAATGGGTTTGTCTCGTCGAGATGGATCGGATCGAAGAGGACAACTTCGAGTTTCGCTCGGCGCGCGTCGTCGGACACGGCCCGACACGTCGCGAGCCGCTCGACCAAGCGCGCCCGTTTCGTGACGTCTACGACACGATCGGCCACTACTTCACGGGAATGCACGCCGGCCCCGCGTTGCGCAGCTTCATGTGAAGGTCGCGCGCTTCGATCCGTCGCGCGAGCTCATCGTCGTGGACGCACAGGTCTGGGGGCCTGGAGGTCGCGAGAAGCGAACGCTAGCTCTCGCACTCGACACCGCCTCATCCGAGACCGTGATCATGCCCGAGATCATCGACGAGCTCGGCTACAGCCCCCGCGACGGCGAGCAGATCACGTCAGTGCGCGCGGCGATCGGCAAGGAACAAGGCTACACGCTGCGCGTAGCGCGATTCGCTTCGCTCGGCTTCGCCGTTCCAGACTTCCGCATCCACGTCTTCGACCTCGCGACAGGCTGGGGCATTGATGGACTGGTCGGATTGAGCTTTCTCCGACAGTTCAACTACCAGGTGCGATCGGCCGAAGGGCGAATTCTCGTCGAACGCACCGCGACGTGATGGGTTCGGGCCGTGCTCAGGTCCGCTCGATCGCGAGGTGAACGTTGTTGAAGTCAGGATCGTCGAGGCTGCCACGATGGTGGCACGTCCAACCCGACGGCCAGGACGACATGCGGATCTCCTGACCGTCGGGAACGATCGCACCGAACGCGAGCATCTCGATGAACCGGTTGGATAGCTCCACTGCCGAAGGTACGAGCTCGCGTTCGACTCCGCGCACGCTGAGATCAGGGCGGCCGAACTTTGCAAGGCCTCGAGTGTGTACCCACGTGCAGCCAGGGTTCTGCTCGTCCTCCGAGAGCAGGATCACCGCGTGGTGGCGCGGTGCTGCGTCTGCTGGCTCAAACACCTGCTCTCGCCAGGCCGCGGGCGTCCACCAGCGAAGCATGAACGGGTCGAAGACGGCGACACCACCTGCGTCGAGAAGAGCGGTGATCACGCCGATCACGTCGCGGAAGTAGTCGAGGTCCGGCGGATCGGCGATCTCGCCCCGCAGCACGATTGCATGCGGAGCAGCGACCGCTGCCTCGTATACGTTCAACGCGGTCTTGCGCAGCTCCTTGGCGAATGTGTAGTCGAGACCGAAGGCGAACGCGTCGCTACCCGCCGCGTGGCGGTCGATATCGATACCGTCGGGGATGCCCGCGCATCGGTAGCGCGTGCGCGAAAGGTCGAGTCCTCCACCGAGCGCGCCGTGCACCTTGTAGAAGAGACGCGCGTCACCGCCGCCGGGCTTGAAGTGCGGCCTTTCCCAGTGTGGGAGGTCGGTCATGTGCGGCATCGTACCCTCGGCGTCTCGCTGCTGATCGCCGTGACAGATTCTTGCCACGCTCCGGCCGATCACCGCCGACCACGCCGGATCAAGACGGATGACGGACGGGCCGAACCTCTCGTGAGAGCTGCAAGGCTGCGCGGTCGTTGTTGAAGTGCCGCGCGCAGGCCCCGACGCGCAGCACCACGCTTCCGCGCTTGCGGCCGGTATCGACGTAGGCGTGGGCGCTCGCGGCGTCCTCCAGTGGATACCGTCGATCGATCACCGGCCTGAGCGCTCCGCGCTCGGCGAGCTGCGCGATGAGCTCCATGTCGCCGGCGGTGACGGCGGCGACCCCCGCGATCACCTTCTTGCCGCTCTGCCGGGAGGCCCGCTCGAGGCCCAGCATCTGGGCCAGCGAGCCCTGCACCGCGACCAGGCGACCGCGCTGCTTCAGCGATGGCTCGCAGCGCGCCAGCGAGGTCGTGCCGGTCGTGTCGAAGATGATGTCGTAGCGGTCGCGGGCCTGCGCGAAGTCCTCCTGCGTGTAGTCGATCACCTCGTCGGCGCCGATCGAGCGCACGAGGTCGACGTTCGCCGTGCTGCAGACCGCCGTCACCTGGGCGCCGAAGTGCTTCGCGAGCTGGACCGCCGCCGTCCCCACGTTCCCCGACGCGCCGAGGATCAAGACCTGGTCACCACGCTGGATGCCAGCCTTGTCGCGCAGGAAGCTCAGCGCGTTCGTGGCGCCGAACGAGAGGCTCGCGGCCTCCTCGAAGCCGAGGTTCGCCGGCATCCTCACGATCAAGCCGGTCTCGGCGATCGTCCGGTACTGCGCGTGCGAGCCGTAACGCCCGCCGGTGAACGCGAAGACGCGATCCCCCGGCTGGAAGCGCGTCACCGCGTCGCCGACGGCTTCGACCTCGCCGGCCAGCTCGGTCCCGAGGATCGGCTTCCGCGGCCCGAAGATGCCGAAGACGAGGCGACCGAGCACGCTGAACCCGCCCGGCAACCGCAGGCTCCGCGCCCGCCAGTCCGCGGTGGTCACCGTGGTCGCGTGGATCCGGACGAGGACCTCGCGCTTCTTCGGTCTGGGCTTCGGCACCTCGGCGAGCGCGACGACATCGGGAGGACCGTACTTCGCATAGACGATGGCTCTCATGGCTGCACCCTAACCAGGGGCTGCCGCCGGCTCCTTGAACGAAAGGGCTACGAAGCGCGATCATCGGCGGATGGCAGTCAGGGCCCATGGCCGCATGGTCTTCTGGGAGGGAGCGAGCATGTGGGTCCTCGGCACGCGCCCCGGCGACGGTCCGTACCCGAAGACCCAGCCCCATGCTCACCACGCGGTCCAGGTGACGCTGTCGCTGCGCGGCTGGTTCACGCTGGAGACCGCGGATCACCAGCTCGGCGGTCCCGCGGCGGCGGTCGCGCCGGACACGGACCACGCCTTCCAGGCGGAGGGCGCCGTCGCCCATCTGTTCATCGATCCCGAGGGTCGATCCGGCCGCGAGCTCCAGCGCGTGTGGTTCGCCAGCGCGCCGCTGGTCGCGATCCCCGGCCTCGCCGAGCTGCGCGGACGGCTCCTCGTCGCGTTCGACGCGCCCCGCCGGAAGGACCAGACCTTGATCGAGCTCGGTCGCGAGATCGTCGCGGCCCTCGCCCCCGACGGCGAACGGGATCTGCGCCCCGATGCGCGCGTGCGCCGGATGTCGACGTGGGCGACCGCGCGACTGGGTGCCCCGGTGAGCCTGGTCGATGCCGCGGCCCACGTCGGCCTCTCGACGGGGCGAGCGCGGCACCTCTTCGTCGAGCACACCGGGCTCCCCTTCCGCACGTACCTCCTCTGGCAGCGCCTCACGAAGGCGGTCGAGCTGTTCTCCGGTGGCTCCTCGCTCACCGACGCCGCCCACGGCGCCGGCTTCTCCGACTCGGCCCACCTCAGCCGGACCTTCCGCCGCATGTTCGGCATCGCGGCCGACTCGCTGCGCGTGACCTAGCCCCTACGTTCAAGTGCGCGGTCGCGGCCGGCCCTATTCGTGGAGGCATGAAACACGCGCATCACGTTCTGGGCATGGTTCTCCTCGCGGCGTGCGGCAGCAAGGTGCCGGCACACGTCGAGACCGTCGACGGCCGGCACGTCGAGATCGCCACCGCCGGCTCGGGCGGCGCGGCCACCGTCGTCTTCGAGGCCGGGCTGGGCGACGACTGGACGCCGTGGGACGCGGTCGCCAGCGAGGTCGCGCGGCACGCGCGCGTCTTCGCCTATTCGCGTCCCGGCTACGGCGCGAGCGACGCGCCGACGACGCCGCGCAACCCGGGGCAGATCGTCGAGGAGCTGCGCGCGCTCCTCGCGCACGAGGGCCACGCGCCGCCGTACCTCCTCGTCGGCCACTCGACGGGCGGGGCGTACATGGAGCTGTTCGCCAGATCGCATCCCGACGAGGTCCTCGGCGTCGTCCTCGTCGACCCGCGCCACCGCGATTTCCTCGAGGCGTGCGAGGCCGCCGCGCTGGACATGTGCGGGATCCCCGAGTCGATCCTGGTGACGCAGGCGCCCGCCGTGATCGCCGAGTACCGGGCCTTCGCCGCCGCCTCCGGCGAGATCGCCGTCGCCGGGCCGTTCGGTGACCACCCGGTTCGCGTCCTCACCGCGACCGTGCATCCGGTCTCGCCGGCGCGCGAGGAGCTCTGGCGGTCGATGCTCGCGTCGCTCGCCGCGGAGGCACCCGACGGCGAGCAGATCGTCGTCGAGGGCTCGGGCCACTACATCCAGCTCGATCGCTCCGACGTCGTCGTGAGCGCCATCCTCGCCCAGCTGGGGAAGGAGTGAGCCATGACCCGCATCTCGACCCTGTTCGCGCTCGTCGTGACGCTGTCATCCGCCGTGGCGGTCGCCGACCCGGACGATGATGCTTCGCTCGCGTGGCAGCTCCGACCGGTGACGATCGACAGCGTCGCGCGGATCGATAGCGCCGCCGCGGCCTTCAACGACCGCAACGGCAACCTCGACCTCGCCGTCGCCACCACGTTCACCGGCACCTACCGGCTCTCGGACGCCTGGGCGCCGATGCTGCGCCTCGGGCTGGTCGGCAACGACGCGCCGGGCGCCGCCCTCGACGGCAGCGCCTTCGCCAACCCGCTCGTCGGCGCGACCCACGCCCGCGCGCTGGGCACCTACCGGCTCGCCGCCTTCGCGGGCGCCACGCTCCCCGTCGGGACGGGGAGCGCCCGGACCCACGCGGCCTCGATGACCGCGCGGCCCGCAGACCGCGCCATGTTCGCGGCCGACGAGCTGGCGGTGATCGCCGGCGTCGACGTCGCCTTCGTCCGTCGCGGCTTCACCGCGCAGGGCGAGGCGACGCTGGTGCAGGCCGTCCGCGTCCGTGGCGACGAGATGTCCACGGGTGCGCTGTCGACACGCGCGTCGGCCGGCCTGCACCTGGCGTACGTCGTCGGCTGGCACGTCGCGGTCGGCGGCGACCTCCACTACGAGGACACGCTCACCGCCTCGGTCGGCGTGCGCACGCAGCTCGCGCTCGACCGGCACACCTGGGTCCGTCCGGGCATCGCCGTGCTGCGGGGGCTCGATGGGCGTGGTCTCGACGCACCTGCGATCACGGCGCGGACGACCGCGGTCATGATCGACGTCCCCGTGACGTTCTGACGCCCTCGCGTGCTGCCGACGCGAGCCGTTCTCGGTGGACGTCCCGGGCGAACCGGAATAGAACATGTTTCATGCGGATCTTCCAGGAGGGAAAGATCGGCGGTCTCGCCCTCCGGAACCGCGTCATCAAGGCGGCCACCTACGAGGGGATGTGCGCCGAGCGCGGGCCGAGCCGCTCGCTGGTCCGGCACCACGCCGAGCTCGCCGCCGGCGGCGTCGCCATGACCACCGTCGCGTACGGCGCGGTCTCCGCCGACGGGCGCACCTTCGCGGAGCAGATGTACCTGCGCGAGGAGATCGTCCCGTCGCTCCGCGCGCTGACCGACGCGGTGCACGCGGAGGGCGCGGCGGTGTCGATCCAGCTCGGCCACTGCGGCGCGTTCACGAAGAACCGCGAGCTGTCGACGTCGCGTCCGCGAGGGCCGTCGCGCGGCTGGAACCCGTACGGCGCGATGGTCGGGCTGGCCCGCGTCGACGCGATGGACGAGGCCGAGCTCGAGCGCACCGCGGCCGAGTTCGCCGCCGCCGCCGGGCTCGCCCGACGCGCCGGGTTCGACGCCGTCGAGCTGCACCTCGGCCACGGCTACCTCCTGAGCCAGTTCCTCAGCCCGGCGACCAACCGGCGCACCGATCGCTGGGGCGGCTCGCTCGAGAACCGGCTCCGCCTGCCGCGCCTCGTGATCGCGCGCGTGCGCGACGCGGTCGGCGACGGCTTCCCGGTGCTGGCCAAGACCAACCTGTGCGATGGCTTCCGCGGCGGGCTCGAGATCGACGAGGCGGTCGAGATCGCGCGCGCGCTCGAGGCCGGCGGCGTCGACGCGCTCGTCCTGTCCGCCGGCTTCGTCAGCCGCTCGCCGCTCTTCCTCCTGCGCGGGGGCCGGCCGCTGCGCCGCATGATCGGGGTCGAGCCGAGCGTCCTGCAGAAGCTCTTGCTGGTGGCGTTCGGCCCGTTCGCGGTGCGTCGCTACCGGTTCGAGGACATGTTCCTCTTGCCGCTGGCGCGCCGCGTGCGCGACGCCGTGACGATGCCGCTGGTGCTGCTCGGCGGGGTGTCGTCGCTCGCTCACCTCGAGCGCGCGATGGACGAGGGCTTCGACTTCGTCGCGATGGGACGGCCGCTCCTCTTCGATCCCCAGCTGATCGCGCGGTACCGGCGGGGCGAGGCGGCGACCTCCGGCTGCGTGGTCTGCAACGAGTGCATCGCCGAGATGGATCGGCCGGGCGGCGTCGCGTGCGCGCGCGTGCCGGCTCAGCTCGAGGCGCGGGCGCGCGAGGTCCGGGCGGGCCTCCACCTGCAGAGGCCGGCGTGAAGCGCCTCGCCGATCGGGTCGCCGTCGTCACCGGCGCCGCCAGCGGGATCGGGCGCGCGATCGCCGAGTCGCTCGCGGACGCCGGCTGCGACCTCGCGCTCGTCGAT